>NZ_JAAHHU010000260.1:0-6705 GCF_010672095.1 Moorena sp. SIO3I6
GAGTCATAATTATTATGAGCCCGGCCCTGAGTAATCCCGACTCCCGACTACCGACTCCCGACTCCCGACTCCCGACTCCCGACTCCCGACTCCCGACTCCCGACTCCCGACTCCCGACTCCCGACTCCCGACTCCCGACTCCCTAAAACCTAGGACGAGGTACCTAACCCAGTTGAGAACTGCTATAAAATAAAAGACTAAAGCATTCACACTCCTCAATTTGAGGACATCCAGTTATGGCCCTGCCAATTGTTGCAGTTATCGGACGCCCGAATGTGGGGAAATCAACCTTAGTCAATCGTTTGGCAGGGGTGACCGATGCTATTGTCCACAACCAACCAGGAGTAACCCGCGATCGCACTTATCGCCCTGCTTTCTGGCAAGACCGAGACTACCTGGTTGTGGATACTGGCGGCTTGGTATTTGATGACAATACCGAGTTCTTGCCCTTGATTCGAGAACAGGCAATGGCAGCTTTGGCTGAAGCGAGTGCAGCAGTGTTAGTGGTGGATGGTCAAGCAGGACCCACAGCTGGAGATGAAGCGATCGCGCAATGGTTACGTCAACAACATGTGCCAGTTGTGCTAGCTGTCAATAAATGTGAATCGCCCCAGCAAGGAATTATCCTAGCCTCCCAGTTTTGGGAACTGAATTTAGGAGAACCCTTCCCGGTCTCAGCAATTCATGGCAATGGTACAGGAGAATTACTAGAGAAGCTGGTTACCTACCTGCCCAATGTAGACACTATCCCAGAAATCCCAGAGATTAAAGTTGCTATTGTCGGACGCCCCAATGTGGGAAAATCCAGCTTATTGAACACCCTCACTGGGGAGAATCGCTCGATTGTCAGTCCAATTTCTGGCACCACTCGTGACGCCATTGATATGGTAGTACAACGGTCAGCAGATCCAGAAAAGGGTACTGAAGCCCAAACCTATCGCTTGATTGACACCGCTGGCATTCGCAAAAAGAAAAACGTTACTTACGGACCGGAATTTTTTGGTATTAATCGTGCCTTCAAAGCCATTCGCCGCTCAGATGTAGTGCTACTGGTGATTGATGCTATAGATGGGGTGACAGAGCAAGACCAAAAACTGGCAGGACGTATTGCGGATGAAGGACGTGCTGCGGTAATTGTAGTCAATAAGTGGGATGCTATCGAAAAAGATTCCTACACTATTTATGACTACCAAAAACTGGTGAAAGACCGACTGAGTTTTATCGAGTGGGCTGAAATCATCTTTGTCAGTGCCCTAACAGGCAAGCGGGTCGAAACAATTTTGGATTTAGTTGATACCGCTGCCAATCAACATGGACGTCGTGTCTCTACCTCTGTGATTAATGAAGTCCTACAAGAAGCCGTTAGCTGGTACACTCCTCCCACTAATCGCCAAGGGCGTCAGGGCAAAATCTACTACGGTACCCAGGTAAAATCTAAACCTCCCACTATTGCCCTATTTGTCAACGACCCCAAACGCTTCAAAGACAACTACCGTCGCTACATAGAGCGTCAGTTCCGCCAACAATTAGATTTCACCGGTACACCACTACGCTTACTGTGGCGAGGCAAAAAAGTCCGTGATGGAGAAGAAGCTCAAATCAACCTCAATCGAGCTACCCGTGTTTGACAAATAACTGCCTCGACTACTACCCACTAAGCACTAACCACTAACATGGACTTATTGCGATCGCTTCCCATCGGACTGTATTTGGAACAACCAGTAACCTGGATGCATCACCTCGACTCCAGGGTA
This sequence comes from Moorena sp. SIO3I6, assembly GCF_010672095.1. NCBI lineage: Bacteria > Bacillati > Cyanobacteriota > Cyanophyceae > Coleofasciculales > Coleofasciculaceae > Moorena > Moorena sp. SIO3I6. Next base: position 1,755 of record NZ_JAAHHU010000260.1, read on the forward strand.
AAGATGTTTTGGTTGACTAGTTTTCTGATCGCACCCCTGTTGGCAAATCCCTACTGTCGGCTCGGGCTATCCTCCTTACTGATTATCATCACCCTTACCGCTAGGATTCCCTGGCGGGTGTGGCGTCAGCAAATGGGTTGGTTGTTGATGATAGCATGTTTTGCATTTTTGATGACTGCGACTTTTCCAGATGGTATGGCAATTGAGCATCAAATACGACTACCTCAAGAATTCAGCCTACCCCAACCTACTGACTACCGTTATGTAATCTGGAGTGGGGGACCGGTTACGATTACTCGTCGCTCATTAGATTTAGGGATCCGGATCAGCACAACTCTATTTACCCTAGTTTATAGTTCCAGTCTTTTCCTGCTGACCACAGCACCAGAAGAAATTACTGCAGGTTTAGAAAGCTTAATCAAACCCTTACGGCGTTTGAATGTTCCGGTTACGGAAATTCTGCTGACCTTAACCCTTTCCTTGCGCTTTATCCCCCTAGTGCTAGAAGAAGTACAGAATTTAGCTCGTTCCATACGCACTCGTGCTATCAACTGGAAAAAACTCGGTCTGAACCGAAGCCTACAAATTTGGTTAATGGTTGCGGAAAAGCTTCTGGAAAATTTACTGTTACGGGCTGAGCAAATTGCTAGTGCCATGACTGTCAGGGGCTTTACTAGTCCCAATGAGCATAAAGTGGAGTGGCATCAACTGCGCATACGCTGGTGTGATTGGTTAGCACTGGCAAGTTTACTAGTATTTTGGGGAGTAAGATTAACCTGGGGTTGGAAAATTTGAATCTTTTTTAAATAACATAGCTATGGTTTAATCTAGGTAACTTCAAGCGATCCCTAGGCTTTAAAACCAGGGAAAGCAGTCAAGATGTGTATCTCAGCCATCCTATGACAAATCAATCACCGTCCGAGCAATCACCATCCCCAACACCTCCTCAGCCAAGCCGCAAACCAATTCTAGAGCTTGATGAATTACTGGCGATTATCGTAGCCTTCGCCACTATTGGTCTAATTCTGTTTTGGGGCACAAAGGGCAACCGGGGAAAATTTAGCTTCAAATCCCTTGAGTCTCCCTTTGCATCATCTGAGTCAACAGAGTCAACGGGAGAACTATCACTATTTCCAAGTGTTAAATCAATCACGGGTGGAGATAAGTCATCATCTGCGCTCTCCTCATCCTCCAAATCAAGAACGAGTTCTTTGTTCAGGGGATATTCAGTTGATCCAGCCACGGGTTTAATGCTCGGGTCAGCTCAAGATAAATCACCAGAGGAGTCACAAACTAATCGATTCCTGGGGCTATTCTCATCAGGGTACTCATCCACAGGATATCGCGACCGCACCATGGCCAAGGGCAAAGCCGGATCAGATGGTAATACTGACGGTAGCACAGGTCCTGACCAAGCCAGATCAGATGGTAATACTGACGGTAGCACAGGTCCTGACCAAGCCCAATCCTCATCACAAACTATCCCTATAGATGTTAGCGATTTCCGCTCCATTCAACCAGCAGAGATTCCTAAAAATCATTGGGCAAGTCCTTTCATGAGACCTCTAGCCAAGGACAAAGTATTAATTAACTTACCTGATCAGGAATTTCTACCGGACAGACAGGTAACACGGGGAGAGTTAGCTGCTCAAATTCAAAAAGCGTTTCAAGAGCAGAAGAAGCGACAACGAGTAAATTATAAGGATAAACCTACTGATCAATCAGCATCTAAAGCAATTGATGAAGCTACCGAAACCGGCTTCATGTCAGGATATCCCGGACAGGAGTTCCGTCCTGAGCAAAAGGTTCCTCGTGTACAGGTTTTAGTTAGCCTGATTAGCGGTCTTGATCTTCAACCTTCATCCAATCCAGCCGAAACGTTAAAGATTTACCGAGATCAGGATGACATTCCTGAGTGGGCGATTGAGAAAGTAGCAGCAGCAACAGAAGCGGGTATAGTTGTTAACTACAGTGAAAAAACTATGCTCAGACCAAATCAGCCTGCTACTCATGCTGAGATGGTTTCTATGCTTTATCAGGCTTTGGTCACATCAGGTAAGGCTCAAGGGGTTTCCTCTCCATATATTGTAGCTCCGAAATAGAATTATCGGATTACAGATCAGGTAATGATCAGCCCATTTTAATCGACGTTATTGATTAGCCCGGAGTTAACACTCCGGGCAATATTTTTTGTGAGAATAGAGGGAGAAGGGAGCAGGAAGCAGGGAGCAGGGAGCAGGGAAAAGAGCACTGGAAAAAAATCCTGTTTACCTCATTACTATGACAAACCCTTGTTAAGCATCAAGGCAACCGTTAACTATCAACCATTGTGTTAATGCAGTCGTTCATGGTTTGAGTTCTGTATGCGATCGCATCTGTCTTGATGCAGTCGCTCATGGGGGGAACCCCCAAGACCGCGCTGCATCGCTGTCAGCCCCCTGGAAATCCCCACAGGTAGGCGCACCCGTTGCTACCACAGTGCTCTGACAGGTAGCCCAATTGGGGTTCGAGGAGGAGTTGTCACTGTTGGCTGTACAGGAGTGGAAATGACAGTTCTCCGAATACGGTTCATCCGTTCGATACGCCTCTGTTGGAGAGACTCTAACACCTCGGTAACACTACTGGTAACCCTCGTAGTCTCTGAACTGGCCAAAGCACTGGAACTAACAATATTAACGATACGATTCCCAGCCATCAAGACTTGCTTACCTTCTATCACATGCCATTGCCTGAGCTTGGAAGTTGGTAGCCAAACCGTTTTGCTCTCACCGTTGTCAAGCTTAACCTTTACGATATTGCCAACGATACTCTTGATAGTACCTTTGTCAAGCTCTTGCCCCCGATCTTGTTTCAGGATCCGGTTTTGGGCTTGTTCACCCATTGAGTTAGCCTTAGCGGGAGCCATAGTAAGGGTACACAGCAGCAATGACAAGGTAGTCCCTGTCCAGACATTAAACTTTTTAATATTCATTATCAACTTAACTTATATTTATGTTAATCGAAGAATTTAAAATTCACTAATCTACTGTAAAATCTACGGAAATAATAGATTGTTTCCGGAATATATTATCAGTAAAATTACTAACTTTTGGTCTGCCAAAATACCTGAAGGCGTCGGTGTGAACGTTTTTGATAATGTTGCTTTTCAAGTAGATTAAAGTGATGTTATAAAGTTGTTATAAATAAAAACTAATTAGAAATGGTGAGAGATAAATTACTATCTCGGAGCTTAAGGCTACTATGCTTGAGTATAGTAATTCCAATACTTTATGGGCAACAGCAGGTAGCTGCCTCTGAAAAAACGAGTAGTCCTGTTCCTACTCCCAAAGAGGTTTTACCTCAAAATCAATTGCCTGGAATTGAAGCCCCAAAATTGCCACCCCTTGGAGACCCGGATCTATATCTTCCTCTAGAAGAAGACTTGCCACCAGAGGCTACTCAAATTACTCGTTTGGTGATTAAATTGAGTGAACGTCGTGTTTATGTCTATCAAGCGGCTCAAGTCCTAAACAGTTACCCAATTGCCATTGGTAAAGTGGGTTGGGAAACACCAACAGGTAATTTTGAAGTGATCCAAAAGCTTCAGGATCCAGCTTGGGAGCATCCTTGGACAGGTGAAATAATTCCTCCAGGGCCGAATAATCCCCTTGGCGATCGCTGGATTGGTTTTTGGACTAATGGGAAGAATTATATTGGATTTCATGGAACAACTGCTGAGGAACTCGTCGGACAAGCTGTTTCTCACGGTTGCATCCGAATGCTCAATAAAGATGTGCGGGATTTATTTGAAAAGGTTGCTATAGGAACACCGGTAATCGTACAGCCTTGACATCCTCTATCAGAATAGGTTAATCACCAGAACAAGTAAGCTCACGGGGTGACAACAAAGCTCAAACCTAGATAGGTGTTGGGTATTAGGTTTTAGGTTTTAGGTTTTAGGTTTTAGGTATTGGGGAAAATGAGCGCGACTCATGTTGTTGTATTTACCAGCAGTTGAAGCAATTTTCACGCATACTTCGTCAATGATAGTTTTAATCAATCCATACCCGCACGGACATTGTTCCCTAACACCTAACCCCTAAAACCTAACACCTGTATGACTTTTATAGCTATAATTGTGGTCGATTGCTCCACTTCCGGTCTTGGAGAGTTTCACAACTTAAATCCGATTGTTATAGTTATGATGGTGTAGGTTCAACTTTCCGACCCGGTCTACCAGAAACGGGATTTCCAAACATTAAACGTGTTTTTTTATGAGTAAATCAATAATTGAGTTAGTTGATGAACTGTCAACCGATAGCCTAACCGTAAAAATACTGAACGCACTGGATTTTGTGATCCCAGGGGAGTGGGAAAACCTAGTGGGGTTTAACCATACCATTCGCAAGCTAACTGGGGAAGAGGATTACGAGGTGATTACGAAAATTCGCGATCGCGCCCTCGCCATCTACGAAGACCCCAATGAGGGATACCAAAAAGCCGTTGGGATTTATCAAAAGTTTGACAGAACTGACAAAGCGATCGCAGCAGCGGCAATAGCCGACAAAGTCGGGGATACCTTTAGGTGGATCCCGTTTTTAGAGAAACTGACTCCCAAAGCTGACAAGCTGCAAGGGGTTGACTTGGGTCTGAAATTGGTGGGGGAACTACTTGCCCATAGCAAAATTCACAAGGTTGGCTTGAATCCCTTCGAGTTTGCCAGTTCTATCCGGGAAAACTATGATCAAGCTGCTCTGATGCGGATGGTAGCTTTAGTTTGTATTGATGGGGTAATCCCTCTTGGTGCAGACTTCGTGTCTAAAGTACGAAATACCCTTGAAGAAGGAGATCAATCATCCTTTTCCAACAATGATGAGTTTGAAGCCATCAGGGACTCAATCCCAGATGGCGATAAACAGGGATTCATTACTCAAACCTTTGATGCAGTTGGTGGCTGGATGGATAATCTAGT
>NZ_JAAHHU010000261.1:0-6671 GCF_010672095.1 Moorena sp. SIO3I6
GATCAGGGTGGTAAAGTTGTTGGGCAAGTAGACGGGATAGGAGGGCTTCTCCCATGACACCGCCACCAATTATGCCAAGTTTTATAGGCAACCCAACACCTCTCTTTTCAACTATTAATGTTATTCATGAAACACTATACACTTGTCAAGTCCTGACGCTTACTGAGCCATCTGATCTGGCTCAGAACCCCAGGCTGGTGACGGAGCTGTCTGACGGGGATTAGGGACTTGGGGAGTAGGTATCTCATGAATCACACCAGACTGAGTACTTACCTGAACACAGCTTGGTGTGAACAAGAAAATACTTTCACCAATACGCTCTTGATGACCATCAATAGCGTAAGTCCCACCAGCCACAAAGTCCACCGCTCGTTGTGCTTGGTCTGGATCCATGATAGTCAGGTTTAAGACCACCGACTTCCGTTCCCGCAGTGCCTGAATCACTTGGGGCATTTCTTCAAACGAACGAGGTTCAATCACTGCCACCTCTGAAATCCCATTGGCTGCTCCAGGCATGCCAATCACATTATTGATCGGAGATGGCCCTACGCCTGCTTCTGATACCGTTGTCCGCTCCCGAGAACGACGTCTTGTCGGACGTTCCTCCTCTGGTGGCGGTTGCACCGGTTGCTCTTGTGGGTAGGGAGTTGGGTAAGCATCCCCCTCCATATCTTCATATTCGTATTCGTATTCCACTGGCTCATTCAGACCGACGAAATCGCGCAGTTTATTAAAAATACCGCTCATAGTCAACTCTCCATCACAACTTTAGTGTAAGCTTCTGCAAAACCGATAATCGACCTTCTCTAGGGCAGCAGTCTTGAGTAGATGCTTAGACTAGAACGTAAACAGTCTAACTTACCCCATAAGCTTACTTAATAATTTTCACCCTTGAGAACACCACAAGGTTATCAATATAGAATATATATCTGCCTTCTGCTTGGGGTGTAGTTGTGGAAACAAACACTTAGCAGAAGGTTATGCCATTATATATAAGAGGGCAATATTGATGATGGATGTGGTTGGGTATATACTACCCCATTACTTGGCTCTAGCCATAACCTAATTTCAGAAAACCCTCACAATCATCGTTTATACCTACTTCTGGCGGTAATATCAGCCCATTCACCTTGTCCGGCTCCAAAGAGTCTCCCAATTAACCCGAACGGGTTTCCTAATGGAACTTATTGGAAGGTTTGCTGATGGATAATCCGAAGCTGCTCATAGTCAGCCGATGAACCACTGCGCCTAAGTAAGCGAAGGCGATTTTCTACCAACAGCCGAGCCTCAGAACGACTGATTGGCTCAAAGGCAATACCATTGGTGGTACTTTTCACCAAAAAGAAAAGTCTCTGGGCATAGATCGTAGTGAACAACTCTTGTTGTTCTTCAACAATGCAAACTCGAAACAGTAGACCAAAATTGGGGTGATGGAGGTAGTTTTCAGAACTCATCAAAATCCATACTAGGCGGTACTTGAGCACCGAACAGTCTGATTTGGGTCAAATAAGTCATTGCCATGACTTACTTTTCCTTAGTCAGGTTAGTGGTATTATGCCAGGGGTTTGGTTAATTAGTTAATTCAGGTCACACTAGGAGTCACCAAGACCCTAACAATTCCTAAAGACTTTAACCAAGTTATAGAGATAATAGCTTGATTAGTGGATTTGAGTTTGCCAGGGAGAACAATTAGGGGATTGGGTCATATTGTTTCTGACACCATAAGATTTCTAAGATCATGGCAATCTGATCTAACTCACCAAGTCTACCCAAATCTTACATAAATACATCTCCCCTACCTTGGTTGAACTGCTCAATACCGATACCAACAGATTTGAGATAGACTGAGGATTGATAAGAATCCCATAGGGAAAGAGGATGGGGAGGAAAAAAATACACTAATAGTTTTGGCAATAGTTTTGGCAATAGTTTTGGCGGTGACTTCGTGAAACTTTAATAAAGATTGCTCAGAAATCCACATGTTTCAAAAATTCTAGGTCGATAATGGTTCTATAAGCTAATGATTCCCCTAGTAATTAGCCAACAAACTATCCGGATTAACGAGTCTAATGACTGAAAAATTGAATGAACAAGAGACAAAAACTATCAGTATAGAGGTGCATCCAGATAATAACTGATTAGGCGTTTTCAGGATGTTATTGATTAAGGGTAAGCATTTTGCTAATAGCCTAATCTCGACCCTGCAATGTTTGTAGGGTCATTATTATGAATTGATAGTGATTTTACAATTGTCCATGTTACTTTGTCTCAATTGCTGGGCATCAAGCGTGAGTAAGTCCTGGTAAATTGGTCACTCAATTTGGTCACTCAATTTGGATAGTAGGCTGACACACTGGGCTGTTAGTCTGTGAACTTCAATCGATAAATCTTTGAGGAGTAAAGTAGAAACATAATGTTTGACTGCATAATCGTTGGTGCGGGACCGGCTGGTGGAACTGCTGCTTATCACCTGGCTAAAGCTGGAAAGTCTGTGGTGGTTCTAGAAAAAGAATCCTTACCCCGGTACAAAGCTTGTAGTGGTGCGGTTTCCCCACAAGTGCAACAGTGGTTTGATTTCGACTTTACACCTGTCATATCTCTAAAAGCTGAGAGTGTACGCTACACCTGGAAAATGGATGATCCAGTAGAGGTGAAACTGGACACTCAAGAACCGGTTTGGATGGTGCAACGAGATGTTTTCGATCACTATCTCATCCAACAAGCCCAAAAACAAGGTGCTGAAATTCGAGATAATACAGCAGTTACAGGGGTAGAGTTTAAGGGAGACCACTGGCAGGTCAACACTGTCAATGGGACTGTGGAAGGTCGCTATGTGATTGCAGCTGACGGTGCTACTGGACCGATGGCAAAATGGTTGGGATTCAAAGAACGTAAATCACGTCTGGCATTAGCCCTAGAGGTGCCCAAATCGGACACCAATAGTACCGAGATCCATTTTGACTTTGGTCAGGTCAAAAATGGCTTTATCTGGAATGTTCCTAAATCCGAAGGTTACTCCATTGGTCTTGCCTCCTTACGGGGTGGTGACCTCAAAGACATCCAAAAGATAGTCAAAGGTTATGCGGAGAAATCCGGCTTAGACCTGAGTAGCTGTCAACAGCACGAAGGTGCAATCTGTGTCTGGGAAGGTCAGGAGAAGCTCCATACACAAAATGCTGTATTAGCTGGGGAAGCTGCTTGTGTGGTGGATCCCATGACTGCTGAGGGAATTCGACCCTCCATGTTTAGTGGGATGAAAGCAGCTGAGGCCATTCAACAAGCTTTGGCAGGTCAAGCTGATGCCTTAGAAAACTATACCCAGGTGATGCAGGAAGAACGGGGAACTGATATGAGTTGGGCTGCTAAGCTCGCTGGTGCGTTCTACAGCTTTCCCGGAATTGGGTACAAAGTCGGCGTTAAAAAACCCGTTGCTACTCAAATCATGCTCAACATTCTGTGTGGGCAATTACGCTACTCCGAAGTAGTAAATCGTGCCATGAAGCGCTTGAACCCATTAAGCGGGGGATAATGGTGATAGGATAATTAATCTTTTCTGGTATCTTATCACGTAAATAGTTGGGGTTGTTGAGGGTGGACGCTTGACTGTCAACCCTCAACCGTCAACAGATAATACCATTAATGTCGGGTAAAAATGACCATACTTGACCCCACCACAGGACTACGGGCAAGTAACTTTCCCTCTAGGTCAGTAATTTCCAACTTGCTAAAGTCTAATTCTTGAGACTGACTCAGCATCCTTTGAGCTAAGGTATTCTGCTGAGCATCGTTGAGTTGGTACCACTCATCATTTACCTTGACCAAGAGCATACTTCTGAGAAAGTTCGCCTCAATTGCTTGAATCAGGTCATTACCGTACTGAGCGGTAATAGCCGCAATTTGATTTTGAATTGCGACAATCAGGCTTTGTTCAGGAGTTAACTCTGGTGTGGGTATGGGTTCCGATTCCACCAGTTGTGATTCCTGAGGAACTTCCAAATTTTGTGGAGAATTAATGGTATCAGCAGGAACTTGTGCCACCTGTGCTGGTGTCTTTGGTAGAAGCGTTAGTGTTGTCCATAGAATGACTACTACCACGCTTGCGATCGCACCAGTCAACATCCAATCAGACAGTTTTTCATTCCAAGCTGCCGGTAGCAAGGAGCGGACTTTTTTTAAGGTGCCATCCCAAAACTGGCCAAGAGTACTAAGAATCGGCAGCAAGCGATTCATTAATCCAGACTTAGGCTCAGAAGACGATAACTTTCCCTTGCCAGTTGTCTGAGGCGATGGACTTGTTGTTTCCAAGCTGTCTTCGGATTTATCTGTCACTGATGGTGTCGGCGGCGTTTGAATTGGTTCATCATTTGCCGCTTCTGGCTGCTGTTTTTGCTCTTCTGACATTATACTTCCTCCCAGGCAGCGCCATTTGTTGATTCAATGGATTAACACTCCTCCTTACTCACTATATGTCGGTTTCGCGTTGCTCAAGCAAGTTGATGTCAGGGGTAAGGCTAACCCCGTATCTATAGCACCTCACCCCTCACAGTCCCCAATTTTTCGGTCAAAATGTTCCCATAATGTTAATGGGAAATTGAAGAGGTATTATACCCAATCAATTTCCCAGTATTAAAGCTCCGTCTTCAAGGTAGGAGGGCTGAGATATTTGCGATTCGGTTATACCGCAGCAAAGTAAACTTTTGATTTAACAGGGTCAGGGTTCATAGTTTTGTCACCTGGTTGCCACCCTGCTGGGCAAACTTCATCGGGATGAGCTTGAACGTATTGAATCGCTTTCAAGGTACGCAGGGTTTCGTCAACGCTACGACCAAAGGAGAGGTTATTGATAGTAGCGTGCTGGATTATGCCCTCCTTGTCGATGATGAATAAACCACGCAAGGCAATACCGGCTTCCGGGTCAAGAACGTTGTAAGCTGTGCTGATTTCTTTTTTGATATCAGAAACCAGAGGATAAGCTAAATCGCCTACACCACCACTCTTGCGGTCAGTCTGAATCCAAGCCAGGTGAGAGAATTCGCTGTCAACAGAGACGCCAAGGACTTCGGTGCCTAGTTCTTTGAATTCTTCAAAGCGATCGCTAAATGCAGTAATTTCGGTAGGACAAACAAAAGTGAAGTCTAGGGGATAGAAAAACACAACGACGTATTTACCACCATAGTCAGACAGTTTAATTGTCTTGAACTCTTGCTCGAATACAGCAGTGGCCGTGAAGTCGGGAGCCAGTTGGCCTACCCGGAGACATCCTTCTGTTGTAGTCATATAGTTATGCTCCTTAAAGTGTGTAGGGTGTCAGTTGGCTACAGATTGCTGATCAAGTGGTGGTCACCTCAAACCGTGCTACCCATACTATTTCTCAAAGTGCTGGCTAAATACATACATCTTGAGAGGGAGTTCATGGATAAGAAAATGATCTACCCAATATCCGATTTTCATGGTCAGACCATGATCTGTAACCAACCACACAAATGGTATCAAATCTAATTGATTATTTACGAACCTTTACAAATATATCATAGTCATAACGATTTTGATTAGTAGGGTTTTCTTCAGGTGCGACAATTATGCGAATTTAATTCTTAATGGTAAGAGCACACCTAAGTATCCAGTATTAGAAAATACTTGATGGAGCTTTATCCTTGATCCTTTCCACTTTATTCTTGATATTTCCCACTTAATCGTTTATAATATTTAATTTATAATTGATCCTAAATCCTTCATCCTTCAAAAATACTCAATTCCAACAGGGTTACCTCCCAAACCAATCGCGGTTGAGCATAACTGAGCAGGTATCGGCGAGCTTGCTCTAGCTTTTTAATCATTTCTGGTTGAGTGTGTGATTGCCAGTAGCAGTGTTGTAAATACTTCACTAACCAAAGCTGAGTGTGGGTATCCAGCTTGTTGTCGATTTCCTTTGCCAGTTCCAATGCTTGACGGGATGTGTGGGGTAACTGGGTAAGTTGGGTAAGTAAGTTTGGAGGCATGGCTTTGAGTTGCTCAAAAGCAGCGATCGCTTCCCCCGGACTTCCCTGGGCAATGGCGAGTACTGATGGTTCCTGTAAAATCTGTTGATGACCGGTTTGCCGCAGCACTGTTGTCATAGTTTCGGGCCCCAGGCGATAAAATGGAATCCGCTGACAGCGAGACACTAGGGTCGGCAACAAAGATTCAGTGTTAGGTGCGATCACTATCAATGTAGCGTTTCCTGGTTCTTCGAGAGTCTTCAGCAAACCATTGGCTGCTGGCTCTGCCATAGTTTCTGCCTGCTCTAGTACCACCACCTTGCGCGATGCTTCTAGAGGAGAATTACTCAGAAACCGAGCAATTTCCCGAATTTGTTCCAACCGAATTTGGGGGGGTGCCTGACGCTGAATTCCTTTTTGGACAGCCTCTGTAGCAGAAACAAGTATACCATTGTGGAGATAGGTTGGCTCTACCCACAATACATCTGGGTGATTGCCCTGAATAAGTCGTTTTTTAATTGAGACTTGCCCATCAGCGGGGATACCTTGACAAAACAACTGTTCAATAAAAGCCCGTGCTACCAGACTCCGCCCCACCCCAGATGGACCGGCAAACAGGTAGGCAGGGGCAATGCGGTTGGTTGTAATTGCTCCGTGCAATAATGCGATCGCTTGGTCTTGCCCTAGGATAAA
>NZ_JAAHHU010000262.1:0-6660 GCF_010672095.1 Moorena sp. SIO3I6
TAACTAATTGCTGCCAGGGGCTCTTTGATGCAGAAATTACCGGCTGGTGGTGAGATGGTTTCAGTCATGGCCTCAGAATCTTATGTGACAGAAGCAATCGCTCCCCACCCAGAAATATCCCTAGCAGCTATCAACGGGCCAGAAAGTGTAGTCATTTCAGGGGACTCTATTGCCATCAAAGCCATGGTCAGTAGCCTAGAATCAGCCGGAATCAAAACTAAACAACTACAAGTATCCCACGCCTTCCATTCATCACTAATGGAACCGATGTTGGCAGAGTTTGAAGCACTAGCCCAGCAAATTACATACCATCAACCTAGGATTCCCATCATCTCTAACGTCACAGGAGCCCAAGCTGACAAGAGCATCGCCACCGCACAATATTGGGTTCGTCATGTGCGCCAACCGGTAAGATTTGCCCAAGGAATGAATCAGTTACACCAACAAGGCTATGAAACCTTCCTCGAAATCGGACCCAAACCAATATTATTAGGGATGGGGCGTCAATGCCTAGCAGAAGAGGTAGGTCTGTGGTTGCCATCATTACGTCCGGGAGTAGATGAATGGCAACAAATGCTCTCTAGTTTGGGACAGTTTTATGTACAGGGAGCTAACGTAGATTGGTCAGGATTTGACCAAGATTACAGTCGTCAGAAAGTCTCCTTACCAACTTATCCCTTCCAAAGACAACGGTATTGGGTGCAAACTGCTGAGGGTTGGGATGCCAAAGCCATTTCGGCAATCAAACTCCATCCCCTGATTAATCAAAAATTCCAATCTCCCTTATCAAAAGAAATCTTTTTCGAGTCTGACTTTAGTACCACTACCCTACCCTTTTTAGCAGACCATCGTATTTATGACCGGGTAGTAGTTCCTGGTGCCAGCCACATTTCCCTGTTGTTAGCAGCAGCATCGCTAACCTTGCCCACAACCGCATGTCAACTGGAAGATATTCTCTTTCCCCAAGCTCTAGCCATTCCGGAGCCAGGAGTAAGAAAGGTTCAAGTAGCTTTGACTCCCAGCGATAGCTCCTATACATTTCAAGTAATTAGCTTTGACGACTCTTTAGACTCACAGACTAATGGGGTTTCAAAAAATGGTAAACAAGTCGGTTCTTGGGCTGTTCATGCTACAGGAAAATTTGCTACTACCAAGACTGAACAATCACTAATATCCCCTCAAGAGGTTCAAGCTCGTTGTACTCAAAAAATAGAGGGTACAGAAATTTACCAGTATCTCTGGGAGAGACAAATTAAATTAGGAGAGAGTTTCCGCTGGATTGAGCAGCTATGGTTAGGAAACGGAGAAGTTCTTGGTCAACTGAGAGTACCCCAAACAGTGCTGGATGCAACAAAATATCAACTACATCCAGCTTTGATTGACTCGTGCTTTCAGTCAGTTGCAGCACTTATTGTAAATCTTTCCGACGACAAGAATGAGACTTTTGTACCGTTTAGGGTAGAGAAATTTACTTTCTATAATCCTCCTCAGCCTGGATCGCTTTGGTGCTATACTCGTGGCTCGAAAGACCAACAATCAGACGAAAAATTCAAAGCCGATATACAATTATTTGACCAACAAGGACAGCTGGTAGCTCAGGTCACTGGTTTTGAATCGAGGAAAGCCAATCCTGAAACCTTGCTGATGACTCTGGATGAAGATTTGAGTAATTGGTTTTATCAAATCAACTGGCAAGCCCAACCCCTATTATCAACTTCGGAATCTACTCCTGAACATCAAACAGGTAATTGGTTAGTATTTACTCTCACTAGTGAATTGGCAGAGCTTATTGGAGAGGAGTTACAGCAAAAGGGAGACAACTGTATTTGGGTATCTCCAGGGTCAGAGTACAAAAAATTAGATGCTCAACATTATCAAATCAACCCCACTGTTGCTGAGCAATTCCAACAACTGCTGCAAGATAATGCTGAGATTAAAGGTATTGTGCATTTATGGGGTGTCAATGAAACAATCGAATCTGTGAATGAGTTACAAACAACCCAAGAACTAGGTTGTGCTACAGTAGTGCATTTAGTGCAAGCCTTAATTCAAGCTGGACTAACTCACCTACCGCCGATGTGGTTAGTCACGATGGGCACTCAGAGTGTATTCGATCAAAAAGAAGTGGTGCAACCTCAACAGGGCTCTCTCTGGGGACTAGGGCGAGTTATTCGCCTCGAACATCCAGAATTAACCTGTTGCCGAGTTGACTTAGACCCCAAATCCCCTGTTTCTGAAACCATCCCCAAATTGGTAGAGCAACTGTTGTCTTATGATCACGAAGACCAGATTGCCATGCGTCAAGGAGTTCGTTATGTCCCCCGATTAGTAAGACAACAACAGCACAAACTCACCTCACAACAACAATTGCCTATACCAAAGAATCAACCATTGCAATTGAAGTTGTCGGAATACGGACTGATAGACAACCTCAACTGGGAACCAATGCAGCGTCGTTCTCCAGAAGCTATGGAAGTAGAAATTCAAGTCAAAGCAGTTGGCTTAAACTTCCGAGACGTACTCAATGCTCTAGGATTACTCCAAGAATATTACGCCGAAGTATTGAGTATTACCAGTGTAGAGCAACTGACCCTGGGATTGGAATGTGTAGGCGTTATTACATCAGTGGGAGAGGGTGTCTCCCAATGGCAGGTGGGAGATGAAGTAATGGCTTTGGTTCCTAACGGGTTCAGCAGCTTTGTCACCACTGCTGCTGAGCTGGTTATAGCGAAACCGAAACAGATGAGTTTCACCGAAGCAGCTACCCTCCCCTTAACATTCCTCACCGCCTATTATGGGTTGCAGCACTTAGCCAAGATTAAACCAGGAGAGCGGGTGTTAATACATGCAGCAGCAGGAGGAGTAGGACAAGCAGCAGTACAAATAGCTCAGCTGGCAGGAGCCGAGATCTTTGCTACCGCCAGCCCGAGTAAATGGGAATTTCTCAAATCCCTGGGTATCAAACACATTATGAACTCCCGCACCCTAGATTTTGCCGACGAAATTCTGAATTTGACTCAGGGAGAAGGCGTCGATATTGTCCTCAACAGCCTCAATGGAGAGTTCATTGACAAGAGTTTTGCCGTGTTAGCTCCTCAAGGACGGTTTGTAGAGATTGGCAAAATTGGCATTTGGAACCAACAACAAGTCCAACAGAAACTACCCAATGTTGATTACTTCCCCTTTGATATCGGAGAGGTAATGGCACAACAGCCTGAGGTAATTGCCCAACTTTCAGAGGAATTAACCCAGCAATGGAATGGAGGAAAGCTTCAAGCCTTACCTCATAAAGTATTTCCCAGTAAAGAAGTAACAGCAGCCTTCCGGTATATGCAGCAAGCCAAGCATATCGGCAAGGTAGTGGTGGAGATGCCACAATCGACAGGTGAGCCAAAGTCCATCCAACCAGAAGGAAGTTATTTGATTACCGGAGGATTGGGAGCCTTAGGATTGGAAGTAGCCCAATGGATGGTAACTCAAGGAGCGAGAAATATCCTATTAATGGGGCGTCGTGCTCCCAAGGAAACTGCACAAAAAATCATTGAGGAGTTGGAAACAGCAGGAGCCAATGTCAATGTTTTGTTAGGAGATATCTCGATTGAAGAAGATGTGGCTAAGATTTTCCAGCAGATACAGGCATCATTACCCCCACTCAAAGGAGTGATTCATGCAGCCGGGGTATTGGATGATGGCTTAGTGCAAAACCTCAGTTGGGAGCAGTTTACTAAAGTGATGGCACCAAAAGTTGCAGGGACTTGGCATTTACATCAACTCACCCAAGATTTACCCTTAGATTTCTTTGTTTGTTTCTCGTCGATGGCTTCGATGTTGGGTTCACCAGGTCAAGGAAACTATGCCGCAGCTAATGGTTTTATGGATGCAGTAGCCCATTATCGTCGAGGTCAGGGATTACCAGGATTAAGCATTAACTGGGGAGCATGGGCAACAGCAGGAATGGCAGCTCGTTTAGCAAAGGAACATCAAAATCGAATGCAGAGTAGCGGGGTAGTGGCCATTCAACCCGAATCAGGAATGCTTGCATTAGGTTCATTGTTATCAGGGTCTCAAAGCCAAGTAGGGGTATTCCCAGTTAATTGGTCGGAGTTTTTTAGGCAGATGCCAGGATTGGGAAAGCTCCCATTTTTAGAAACTTTTACCACAAAAACGGTAGAACAGAGTCAGAACAATCAGATTCTAGAACAGCTAAATCTAGCTTCAGAAGATAAGGAAAAAGAAAAGCTACTGACCTCTTATGTCCAAAGCAAAATTGCTCATATTATGGGTATGAACCTCTCTCAAATAGAGTTAGAAAAATCTCTAACTATGATGGGACTTGACTCATTGATGGCTGTGGAATTACGAAATCAGATTCAAACTGAGCTGCTAGTGGATATTCCGGCTACCAGATTTATGGAAGGAATCACCATTGTAGCTCTAGCAACTGAGATTAAACAACAACTGATAATTAAAACAGATAAAAATCAAACTATTGAATTAAATAATCAAGGGCAACTTGAGCCAGATAACGTCAAAGATAGTAATTGGATAGAGGTAGAACTATGAACTTAGTAGAATTTTTACAAAATATCTCTCTCAAAGGGGTAAAATTATGGTGTGATGGGGAAAAATTGCGTACGGGAGGTTCCCAAGAGGTATTAACTCCCGATGTTATTGCTCAACTGAAGCAGCACAAAACTCAAATTTTACAATTACTCCAGGAACAGCCAGATATATTGCAAGTATATCCTCTGTCCTACGGTCAAAAGAATATCTGGTTTTTATGGCAACTAGCACCTCAGGGTCATCATTATAATT
The DNA here is from genome assembly GCF_010672095.1 of Moorena sp. SIO3I6. Classification (NCBI taxonomy): domain Bacteria; kingdom Bacillati; phylum Cyanobacteriota; class Cyanophyceae; order Coleofasciculales; family Coleofasciculaceae; genus Moorena; species Moorena sp. SIO3I6. The sequence goes on from NZ_JAAHHU010000262.1 coordinate 4,816, forward strand.
TATCATTTGCAATTCGCATTTACTCCCAAGCAGATATAATTACTTGGCAGCAAACTTTTAAAGTGCTAAGGCAACGCCATCCGCTACTGCGGAGTACCTTTCCGAAAGTCAGCGAACAAGCAGTTTTACAGGTGCATCAAAATCAAGAGTTAGACTTCTTGCAAATTGATGCTACTACCTGGAGTGAAGATGAACTGCACAAAAGAGTGACAGAAGCTCATCGACATCCCTTTGACTTGGAAAAAGAACCAGTAATGCGGGTCAGGTGCTTCACTTGCTCAGAGCAAGAGCAGGTTTTATTGTTAACGATACACCACATTGCTTGGGATGGCTGGTCAATGAATTTGATTATCAAAGAACTGCCACAACTCTACCAAGCTCAACGTGCTGGTGTAGAGGCATCTCTACCAGAACTGAAGCACTCTTACCAAGATTACGTTCGTTGGCAAAGGGAGTTAGTAGAGAGTCAAGAAGGAGAAAGCCTCTGGGACTATTGGCAACAAAAACTGGCTGGAGAATTACCTGTATTAAACTTGCCCACAGACAGAAAACGGCCGCCAATACAGACCTATAACGGTGGTAGCTACCCTTTCAAGTTATCTGAAAAGCTGACTCAGCAACTGAAGACACTGGCTCAAAAAGAAGACGTAACTCTTTACATGCTCCTGTTAGCTGTTTTTCAAGTGCTTCTATCTCGTTACAGTGGTCAAAAGGATGTCTTAGTGGGTTCTCACACTTTTGGCAGAAGTAAAGCAGAGTTTGCCCCCATCGTGGGTTACTTTGTTGATTCAGTGGTGATGAGGGCAGATTTGTCAGGGAATCCTTGTTTTACAGACTTCCTCTCCCAAGTGCGCCACACAGTGCTTGAGGCACTAGCTCATCAAGATTATCCCTTTGTGTTATTGGTAGAACGGTTACAACCACCGCGAGACCCCAGCCGTTCCCCCATCTTCCAAGTTTCTTTTCTACTACAGAACTTCATCCAACAGCAATCTCAAGATATAAGAAAGCTGTTAACTAACAGAACAAAAGCTTTAGTAGATTGGGGAGGGCTTAAGGTAGAACCGTTTATATTGGATCAGTATGAAAGTCTGTTCGATTTGTTACTAGAAATGCTCGAAGAAGACTCTTATGTAACTGGTGTTTTAAAATACAATACTGACCTATTTGATGAGCATACTATTGCCCGAATGGCTGATCATTTTGAAAATTTGTTAGCCTTGATTGTGAGTAATCCAGAGCAGAGAGTAGGACAACTTCCTCTGCTAAGTGAAGCAGAAAGACAGCAGTTGTTAGTAGAGTGGAACAATACTAAAATAGATTACCCTACAGACAAATGTATCCATGAGATATTTGAAGCTCAGGTAGAAAAAAACCCTGAAGCAGTAGCAGTAGTATTTGAAGAGCAAAAGCTGACTTATTCTGAGTTGAATAGCAAAGCCAACCAACTCGCTCGCTACTTACAACATTTAGGAGTAAAACCAGAAGTTTTAGTAGGAATTTGCTACGAGCGCTCTGTTGAGATGGTAATTGCTTTATTAGCCACACTCAAAGCTGGAGGAGCTTATGTGCCAATCGACCCTAGTTATCCACCGCAACGGTTGGCTTATATGCTGGCAGACGCAGAGGTATTAGTGTTGTTGACAACTCCAGCACTGATGAAATTAATGCCAGAACATCAGGCACAGCTAGTTTGTTGGGAACAAGATGGGGAAGCTATTAGTTCACAGAGTATAGAGAATCCATTCAGTGGAGTCAATTACCAGAATTTGGCTTATGTTATCTATACATCAGGTTCAACAGGGAAACCTAAAGGAGCAATGAATACCCACGGCGGGATTTGCA
>NZ_JAAHHU010000263.1:0-6639 GCF_010672095.1 Moorena sp. SIO3I6
CAGTTGCGTGGTTTATGGGATGCCGAAAGCAGCAGCAGAGTTGAAGGCGGCGGTGGAAATTTTGCCCCTAGACGCGATCGCACCTGCCCTAATCAAAGGATTCGCGTTTAAGCCTTAGCTAAATTCCTATAGCTAAATTTATATATCACTTTTATTGCACAACACTGATATATTATAATAATTCTTAACAATAGCTGACTATTAAGCACAATTGGCATGACATAGTTTTCCCAGTTTGCCCAGAGTATTGAACAAAATTTGATAAACTGCTAAACGAATTAGCGTTGCGTCAGTCTTTGAATGAATAGGAGTAGAGTGGGCATCCTGCCCGCCCCAAAATAAGGAGGAAACTGGCAAGATGCCAGTTCTACACAAGATGCCAGTTCTACACAAGATGCCAGTTCCACGCCTGATGTCCATTCTACGGCAAGATGCCTATTCCACCTCACTCTTAAAATCATTCCATTATTAAGCAACGCCAAAGAATTAGCTAACCCTAGGTTATTTATCTATGCTGTACCTGATCTAATTGATAGCCAAAGCGGACATTACAAATAAAATGGTGACTCAAGAGCCGATTAAAGTCCTACTTATCGATGATCAGCCCATGATCGGCGAAGCCATTCGCCGCATGTTGGCTCCAGAAAAGGATATTATCTTTCGCTACTGTCAGGATCCAACTGAAACCTTAAAAGTAGCTAAGGAGTACCAACCAACGGTCATTCTACAAGACTTGGTCATGCCGGAGATGGATGGCTTGTTGTTAGTGCGTTTTTTGCGTTCTAAGGATTCGCCGACTCGACCTATTCCCCTGATTGTACTATCAAGTAAAGAAGAACCAGTAATTAAAGCTAAAGCCTTTGGATTTGGAGCAAATGATTACTTAGTAAAACTGCCAGATCGGGTAGAACTAATTGCTCGTATTCGTTACCATTCCAAAGCCTATCTTAACTTCCTCAAACGAACCGAAGCTGAAGAGCAGCTTAAAGCTGAAAATCTGCGCCAGTCAAAGTATATAAAACAGGTAGAAAAGGTGACAGTAGCAGCCGCCGCTGTGGAAAATGATACATTTAAGCCAGAAAGTCTGGAGGAAGTAGCCACTCGGAGCGACGAGTTAGGACGACTAGCACGAGTTTTCCGGCAAATGGTTCAAACGGTAAAAGCCCGTGAGCAAGAATTGACTCAAGCCAATGAAACTCTGGAAACCCTAAAAAATTCCTTTGCTCGGTTTTTCCCATTTGAATATCTTAATTTTCTGCACAAGGACAATGTGATTCATGTCCAATTAGGGGACCACGTTAGTAAAGAAATGGCGGTGATGTTCAGTGATATTCGCTCCTTTACTACCATTTCTGAGAGTATGACACCAAAGGAAAACTTTGACTTCGTCAATGCCTATCTTAAGCGTGTCAGTCCTGAAATTCGCAATCACGATGGCTTTATTGTCAAATTTCTAGGGGATGGCATGATGGCAGTTTTCCCTGATGGCGCTGATGATGCTGTCTGTGCTGGAATTGCCAAGCTCAAAAAAGTCCAGCAATACAATCAAAAGCGTGAAGCCAACGGTTATTTACCGATTCAAGTAGGGATTGGTATCCACTATGGTCACATGATGGTGGGGATGGTTGGAGAGACATTCCGAATGCAGGGGGATGCTTTTTCTGATAATGTTAACTTGACCGCTCGTTTGGAAGGCTTGACCAAGTTCTATGGGGTTTCTTTATTAATTTCTCAGCAAACCTTAGAGAAATTGAGCAATCCGAATAACTATCAAATTCGGTTTCTAGATCGAGCAATTGTTAAAGGTAGAAATGAACCCCTTGCTATCTATGAAGTGCTGGATGGTGAGACTGAGGCAGTTAGGGAATTGAAGTTAAAAACGCAACTGGAATTTGAACAAGGTTTAGAATGTTATCGCACTCAAGGATTTTACAAGGCTTTAGAGTATTTTAATCACGTGTTAATGGTGAATCCTTTGGATAAGACCGCTGCCTTATATGTGGAGCGAATTAAGCAGTTGATGGCTCAAGGGGTGCCACAGGATTGGGATGGAGTTTGGCGGTTTACCAAGAAGTAAGCTATCTGGGTTAATGGCAGTAGGGAGTAGGGAGTAGGGAGTAGGGAGTAGGGAGTAGGGAGTAGGGAGTAGGGAGTAGGGAGTAGGGAGTAGGGAGTAGGGAGTAGGGAGGGATTTTCGGCGTTGCTGAATTTAGGAATGAATAGGAGTAGATTGGGCATCCTGCCCGCTCGAAAATAAGCATGAAACTGGCAAGATGCCAGTTCCACGCCTGATGCCCATTCCACCAACATGCCCATTCCAGAAAACTCTTAAAATCATTCCATTATTAAGCAACGCTGGATTTTCTCCCTCTTCCCTCTTCCCTGCTCCCTGCTCCCGTCTTGATGCAGTCGCTCATGGGGGAAACCCCCAAGACCGCGCTGCATCGCTGCTCCCTAAAACCCAGAACTTTGTACCTCACCGAATTGATAGCTGCTATATATAGTATAGTAATATTTGCCTAAGGATATTGGTACTATAGTTTATTCATTAGTGATTGCTAAGCACTAATCAATAAACTTTATTACCAAGCACCCGGAATGATAAGTATTCATCGGGATATAATTATATCACAAGTTGCCCACTGTAATTGTTTATATAATTTTTTTATGCAGGTAGCACTCCAAAAAATTTCTAATTCTGAAATCTTTCAGAATACAGTTTTGATCGTAATAATCTTGGCTAGCATTATAGTAGGTCTGGAAACCTATCCATCATTTACAGAAAATTACGGCACTCTTGTCAATTTTATAGAACATCTAATATTAGGTTTTTTTATTGGTGAAATTTTTATTAAGATAGGTGCTGAAGCTAGTCATCCATGGAGCTACTTTAAAAATGGATGGAATCTATTTGATTTATTCATTGTTGTGGCTTTACTATTGCCAATTGATAATCAATATTTTATAGTGCTACGTATGCTTAGGCTGCTGAGAGTATTTAGGCTAATCTCTGCTTTGCCTCGCTTACAAATACTCGTCCGAGCTCTACTCAAGAGTCTACCCTCCATGGGCTATGTCTTTTTGCTTCTCTGTATTTTGTTCTATATTTATGGGGTAGCCGGAACCTTTTTATTTGCTGAAAACGATCCGATTCACTTTTCTTCCTTACCCAAATCTATCTTGTCTCTATTTCAAGTAGTAACCCTAGAAGGTTGGGCAGATTTGATGTATATCCAGATGTATGGCTGCGAACGCTACGGTTACGATGGTATAGAAGCACTTTGCACAAATCCCTCAGCTTCACCCCTGGTTGGTGTCCTTTTTTTTGTGAGCTTTGTGATGTTGGGGGCGATGATTACTATCAATCTTTTTGTTGGGATTATCACCAGCAATATCAGTGATAGTGTCGATGAATTCAAGCAGGAGCAGGATAAAAAGTTGGAGAAGGTGATCAAGGAGCAGAATCAATTTAGCAAAGTGTCCAGACTTGAAGGTCAGTTATTAGCAATTCAAGAACAGTTGAAAGATATGCATAGTTCCTTAGAGCGTATCCGAACAGATATTTCTGATTATTGAGCGATTATTGATCACTTTTAATCGATTTCAGTAGTTTGGATGTGATTCGGCAACACTATCATTGATTGCCTTTTTGATCTTGTTGTTAAGCTGATATCACCTACTTTTCTACATAGTTTTCGAGCTTAAAAAACTCAATCAATTCCTCAAACTTCGTGTCATTAGCGGTAGGAGTTAATAATTCAATTTCTTGAATTATGGCTGGATTCAAATACTTAAAAACATCCTGGGTTAAAACCGAAATTGCTTCGGCGGTCAACCCTTTAAGTTCACGAGCCAATCTAGCCATTCGTCCCTTAGCAAAATTGACTTGAAAGCGAGTCCTTTTCATAAGCCGTTGTCTAAGATTTTCATAAAGCGTTTGTTTATCGATAGCTTGGGAATCGGGAAGATCGTGATTCAAAATTATTGGAATAATATCAGGATTTTCTTCTAGAAATAGCAGACTGCCTTCCTCGTTAAATGCTTCAATTCCTTCCATGCCCAAAGTGCCTAAATCAGCCAAAGCAATAATCCGAGCTACCAGAGATAGGTTTTTATCAGAAGAGTAGAGGTCAGGCTGGTAAATGGTATTGTCTGAAGTATCATAGTAACAAATGGTAGCGTTAATGGCTTCTGTAATGATTTGTACATCTGAATCGGTAAACAAGGCCAGATGGTTAGGAGTTTGCTTACTTATCCATTCATTCTGATTTTTGATGTAATCCAAAAGCTTAGTAATTGTAGCAGCTTCGCTCACACCACTTTCTCGCCGTCTAGAGATATAGGGTTGGATTTGAGGGACAAACTCTTGCACCATATCGTGAGCAATGGCGCACAGATCGATTAACTGTTTCATTCTGCTCAGATAGTCTGGTGCTATATCATTGTCCAGACCGGCTTCCCAATAGGGTCTGATGGCTTGGAAAATCCGATCAGCTCTACGCTGCACTCCATTAACATGGTCACAAGTATGATAGTAAAGCTGTTTTCGCTCCGTTTCTTTTTCCATTTCCAGCAGAGCAAAGGTTTTCACCCTAGTGACTGCTTCGACAAAGGAGCTAGGAAGCTGAGCTGACTCATCAATTGAGGGGTGTGGTAGATACTGATTATCCTGATTGTGTTGATTCATGAGAGTTGTTTTGATGACTATACCAATCCTAAATGAATTGTGATAATTTTTGTTCCCTTTTCCCTACTCCCTACTCCCTACTCCCTGTTCCCAGATCCGCTGTTCCCTGTTCCCTTTGGTATAATAACTGAATCGGTTTTAAATACCAAAAATTGATTTAATACGTTTGCGAATCTCGGCGAAAGGAGTTTCGTCTTCCTCTGTGGCACTGACGGTTATTCCTAAGCGTTCCAATGTCTCTTGACGTTTGGATAATTCTTCAGAAATTCGGTCAGCTAATTCTTCGTGCTTAGCCAAAAGACTTTGTAAATTGTCTCGATCCACCACAAACAGCATTGTCTCTTCTAGGGTAGCGATCGCTACTCTAGTAGGGTGGGCAAATTATCCTAGTAATACCAATTGATCACCAATCATGTCCATTTGCCCACCCTACAACCTGAGTAGGGTGGGCAATATATCAAATTAATACTATTTCATCACCAATCATGTCCATTTGCCTAACTTACATCGGGGTAGTGCGATCGCGACCTGAGTAGGGTGGGCAAATCATCAAAGTAATACCAATTGATCACCAATCATGTCCATTTGCCCACCCTACGCCTACAAGTAAGGTGGGCAATATATCAAATTAATACAATTTCCTCACCAATCATGTCCATTTGCCCACCCTACTACTATTTTATCAAAATCAACAGGGAGTAGGGTGGGCAAATTATGAATGTGGCGTAGGGTGGGCAAATCATCAAATTAATACCATTTGAGCACCAATCATGTCCATTTGCCCACCCGACAAGATCAGCGATTGGCCGTAGGCCACGCTACGCGATCGCACTGTTCCCTCTTCTGAGTTCCCTGTTCCCAGATCTGCTGTTCCCAGATCCGCTGTTACAGTACCCATTCCGTAGGGTAGGGTGGGCAAAAAATGATAGTTTGGCAATTTCATCATCAATCATGTCCATTTGCCCACCCTACTACAAGAGCGATTGGCCGTAGGCCACGCTTCGCGAACGCACTTCCAAATTCATGATCATTTAGAATAAATCTGCATGGGAACCGGAACGAACCAGAAAAAGATTGGTTTCTGAGGTTTTGTAGATTAAAATCCAGTCTGGTTCGATATGACAATCTCGGTATCCACTCCAATTTCCTGTTAAGGCATGATCTTTGTATTTGGGTTCTAGTTCTTTTCTCTCTAATAAGTTCTCAATAACGGATTTAAGCTTTTCCATATTTTTGCCACGCTTCTGTAGCCTAAATTAAGCAACAAAATAGTCGGGTAGGGTGGGCAAATTCCGATAGTTTGGCAATCTGAGCAGTTATCATGTCAATTTGCCCACCCTATTTTATCAGCGATCGCTTTATTAAAGCGGTTTTCAAAAATAGGTGATAGCATTAAATTCCCAGTTCATTGTAGAGAGATTCTTTATTGGCACAAACGGTCAAGTTTTTTGGTTCTTCAATATTTATAATCGCTTGTTGGGTCTCTTCATTGAAGTCGTTAATTGTATAAGTGTTCTCTTCAATTCGTTTCTCTCTTTCAGCTTGAAGCAAAATAAGCGCGAGGTGTTTTTGTAAATAAATGGCTAGGGCGTTTTGTTGTTCTTCCTTTAGCTGTGCGATCTCCTCAAAGGTTTCTTGGATTAATTTAGTCATGGGTTGTTTTTGCGAAACCGTATTGTACGAAATTGTAGCACTTTGACATCCTCCCACCGCGCTCATCAAAGATTATAGTGCGATTGGCCGTAGGCCACGCTACGCGATCGCACCCAGTGGGGTAGGGTGGGCAAATCATCATACTTTAGCCGATTGATCATCAATCATGTCCATTTGCCCACCCTACTACTACTGACATTATCCCGGCCCGATCGCTCTTCCATTTTCCCAAACCGGCGATCGCACTGTTCCCAGATCCGCTGTTTCCAGGCGTAGGGTCAGCAAATCATCAACCATTA
>NZ_JAAHHU010000264.1:0-6609 GCF_010672095.1 Moorena sp. SIO3I6
AGATGAGAATCCGTTCTAGAGGTACCAATGTCAGTGTGTTCCTATAATGAGGAGCCGTATGATGCGAAAGTGTCACGTACGGTTTTGAAGACGAGTTAATGGGGTGACCTATTGGCTTAGTTTAATTATTTCATGCGATCGCAAAAGAAAGCAGTTATCTGATTGAAGTGCTTTCTGGTGTCCGCACTGTCAAATCCACAGCAGTTGAGCAAACCGTACGCTGGCATTGGGAAGAGTTATTAAATAAAGAAGTTAAAACTAACTTTTCTGGGCAAGTGATTAGCAATCGACTCCAGATTTTCAGCAATACGATCGAGGGGTTAGCCACTACCGCACTGCTCTGGTTTGGGGCATGGTTGGTGATTCAAAATCAGCTCACCATTGGGCAATTGGTGGCTTTTAATATGTTGCTGGGTCAAGTGATTACCCCCTGGTTGACTGACAAAAAGTTAAGCACAAATTGGTCAAATGCTTATCAGGAGGGAGATAGCAGGTATTGACAGCAAGTGAGTGGGAGCCAGCATTCTAAAGACAGATACCACTCAAATCCTAGGAATGCTGTGAAAAAAACTCCCGTCTAATCAATGCCCTTAAGACCTGGTTGGGTCAACCCCATGAATGGGCTCACCTGGGTCACCTGACGACCTGTTTATGGATGGTGGTGGCCTTGATCCAAACAGGAGAAGTCAATTTGACCCGTTGGATTCCCGTTCGTCCCGTGGTTCGGCCAATATGCTCAAAGCAAGCAACGTCGGATACAACGTTGGCTTTACAATGCTCGGATTAACATCCATGGCCAAAAGGCCACGCTACGCGAACGGCTGCTACATTCCATTGATTCAAGCAGCTTTGGCGGTAGGACAAGATGACTCTATATATCTGAGGCTTGGAAAGGTCACTGTTCACCGGATCAGTATTGTCTGGTGCGATTGGTTGTGGTGCATCAAGCACGGGCCTTACCTGTGCTAGGCGCGGGTGATGGAACATTAAGCGTGCGTCTGTCTCATTCAACGATTATCGAGCGTCTACTGCAACAAGCCCTTGAACGGAAGCCCTATGGGAGTCAAGGTGGTTTTGCTTGCAGACCGTGGCTTTGTCCACACTGATTTGATCAAAGCGATGACCTGCCAATGGGGATGGCATTATCGGATTCGATTGAAAAAGGACAGTTGGATAAGGCTCGCCGGGAAAGGCTGGTCTCAGCTTAAAGATTTCCATGTTCTACGTGGAGTTGCCCTGTGCTTTCATAACGTCAGGCTGCACAAGGAGCACGCTTTTTGGTCCGGTTCATCTGGTCTGAGGTCGCAACAATGTCAATGGTGATAATGGGCCATTATCAGTGATGAACAGACCACTCTCCAAACATGCGCAAGAATATGGGTTGCGGTTTGATATTGAGGAAAACTTTTTGGATGACCAGTCCAATGGGAGCGAATGTGCAGAAGTCTGAAATTCGTTCAGTGCCTGCCCTATCTCGGTTGTGGTTTATCCTGGCCGTAGCCACTCGTTTGCGTCACCGCTCAAGGTGTTGAGGTTGTAGAAACGGGTAAGCGTCGGTGGGTCGATACTCACTGGTGCGCGGGGTAACAGCTACTTTCGGATTGGTTGGGAGTGGATCAAAGCCTATGCCAGAGAATGGCTGGACACTAATTCGACGGGTGTGTTTCACAACTAATCAAGACCCTGACCCGGTGATAGCTTCGCGAAAACAACATCTGAAACGATTTTATCGGCTGGAATTCAAAATACAAACGTACAAGTATGCTGCTGAATAGTTTTGTCAGTCAACCAGGATTACCCCTTTCCAAAGGCTAACGGTACTGTGGAATGAATTTCAGGAAGTTGTGATTGCCATGGAGCGCATCAATGATGTGCTGGATTACCAACCAGAAGAAGATTTGGTCCATCAAGCACGGCAATCATTACCTGAATTGCGCGGTCACATTCGCTTTGATCAGGTCACCTTCCGCTATCACCCAGAAAGTGATACCAATGTCTTGGAAAATCTTAGTTTTGAGGTAAAACCAGGGCAAATGGTCGCCCTAGTGGGGCGCAGTGGTTCCGGTAAAACCACTATTTCCAAGCTGATGTTGGGGCTGTATCTTCCCTCAGATGGGAAAGTGTTGATTGATGGGCAAGATATCACCAGTCTTTCCTTAGGCTCCTTGCGCCAGCAAATTGGTGTGGTGGATCAAGATACCTTTCTGTTTGGAGGGACAATTCGAGAAAACATCGGTCTGGCTTATCCCTCAGCTAGCTTAGACGAAATTATGGCAGCAGCAAAACTGGCCGGTGCCGATGAATTTATCCAAAAACTGCCCATGGGCTATGAAACCGAGATTGGCGAGGGAGGAGGGATGTTGTCTGGGGGACAGCGACAGCGTTTAGCCATTGCTCGCGCCCTCTTGGGAAATCCCCGCCTATTAATTTTCGATGAAGCCACCTCCCACCTGGATGCGGAATCGGAGCGGATTATTCAGACCAATCTCAATACTATTCTCAAAAACCGCACCACCCTAGTTATTGCTCATCGTCTTTCTACCGTAAGCAAAGCTGACCTGATTTTAGTGCTCGATAGAGGGGTATTGATTGAAAGCGGTACTCACGAAGACTTAATGGCAAAGCGAGGACATTATTTCTATCTGAATCAGCAGCAGTTATAGGGGAGGGAGTAGGGAGTAGGGAGTAGGGAGTAGGGAGTAGGGAATAGGGAACAGGGAATAGGGAACAGGGAACAGGGAACAGGGAACAGGGAGTCGGGAGGAATCGGTAAAGTCCCCCTTATTAAGCTATGCATTAGTCACATCTTTCTTAACATAATGGGACTTGACACCAGAAGTGGTTTTGGGGGAAAGTAGAAGCCAAGTCTGTGCGATATCATGCAGTCGTCGCAGACCCTGCCAAAGGGTTTTCACCCCTGGTTCACCATCTCTATTGCGCGCCAAAAAACCACCCAACTGGGCTATCCAACGCACACAAGTCCTCAAATTAGGGGGGACCTCAGGTGGGGAGGGTGTTTGATGAATAGTGCAGTAAAGCGCTTGCCACTCATGGGTTTCTAGTACCGTATCCCCAGGAGTATCAGGGTGGGTTAGAGCCAAGTAAGTCATCCACAACAAGCGCCAAGCCACAATGGTGTAAGTGGCTAAAGCTCGGTGGATCCGGTCGGCAGTTTCCAGTTGCAGTTGTTCGAGGCGACAACCGCTCTTGAGGACATAATGATAGCGTTCAATCAACCAACGATAAGAGTACCAACGCAAACATTGCACCACATCCTCAAAGCCAGTAACCTCTAAGGTAGTCAAGAGTAACCAACGAACTGGTTCCACACCGGGTGGTGGGTTTTCTTCTTCTGCTTTTATTACCTGTAGGCGGATTGGTTGGAGGCGCTCCCGTTCGGGATGAGTAGCTGGTGGTTGTAACTCAATGGTTGTAGTACGTAGGCGTCTAGTAGCAAGACGGGCAAGGCGTTCTGGATTTCGTCTGAGTTCTAAGGTCAGCTGACCACAAGGCATTACTTTTCCAATTGCTTGCTCAAGACGTTGGAGTTGTTGGTCAAAAGAGGTAGGGAAAGACTGTACGGTTGTGCATCGCTCGTATCAGAAACTCCGAGGAAGGGCGGCGCGGCAGCATGAACAACTCATAGATGTCAGCAACGCGCACAGCCACTGTGACAACGGTAATTTGATCTCGAATCAGACTCTGGGTAGCATCCAAGGCAGTTAACCAACGCTGGCTCTCTTTTTGCTGAGATGGGTTTTTTGTGTCGTTGATGCTTCGAACCCAACTCAGCGATATCCCTAGCCCAGACTTGTTGATGTAATACACCATTAGGCACACCATTACTTGTACTACAAAATACTGAGTGAATTTTTAAGCCTCTTGCCTTAGCATTGTCCAAGTAACCCATACCCCTCTTCCCTGGATGATGAGTGAAATTGAGTTCTGTTGTGTCTTGAATGGCCATGACAATAGACTCAAGTTTTACTCGTTTTAATGTACGGCGTTGGTGAGCTGATGCGATCGCTTCCGGTTTGATGTAAGGTGATGCGCCAAAACTTATAGGCAGCCTGGGTCGCAGCTAAGTTTCCCGAAGCTTGCGGCACACTGGCATTCGGTTGGGCTGCCAAATCGCGCTCCTATCCGCATCAACCGTTTTTTGCGACGTACATCCCCTAATTCAGCATCTTGCAGCTCTTCTACTGCCCAAGCTTTCATTTAAGTCCCTCCGAGTTGAGAATTTTTCGTGGCTCTGTCAGTTTACTCACGAACATTGGATCATCCCTGAGTTCGTCAGCAAGTAATAGCGTACGCCAAGCTACCCCAAATGCAGAATTCTTCTGTATTACATTATGAAGTACCCAATGGAGGTTGAATGGAAGAACAAAAACTCAACACGGATATGGATTAAGTAATATCAAGTAATTCCACCTTGCCTCACGTCCCATCAGCTCTCTGGATTGTTAAGAAAGATGTGACTAATGCATAGCTTATTAAGGGGGATTTAGGGGGATCAACACCCTTAACAACATCCCCAAGGCTCGATCCTCCCCAGCCCTGCCTCAGCTGAGTTAATTTACCGTAATTTTTTTCATCCTTTAGCCAACAATCCAAAATACTGCTATGGCTGACAATCATCATACATTAAATGGACATAGTCCTACTCAAACTATTCCAGATCAGCGTCGCTATGAGGAGTTACTCACCCAAGAAACGACGTCTCAACCTAGGAATGATCAACCACTCCAGGGTCATGACTGGTCTTATGCTACTAAGGAACTGCTGGATACATTACCCCAGGTTTGGACAAGGGGATTACTGTATTTTTTGATAGTATTTATCGGTATTGCTTTACCTTGGGCGATATTCTCGAAGGTGGATGAGACGGGAAAAGCCAGAGGAAGATTGGAACCTACGGGGGAAACTATCAAACTTGATGCTCCCGTAGCAGGAACGGTAGCAGCAATTAAGGTCAAAGAAGGGGAATTGGTAACGGCTGGTCAAACCTTACTAGAACTGGAATCAGAGTTAGTTAGCACTGAACTTCAGCAGGAACAAAAAAAATTAGAAGGGCAACAGAATCGCCTGAATCAATTAGAGGTGCTCAAAAACCAATTGATACTGGCTCTGCGTACCCAGGAGCAACAAAACCAAGCTCAAGAGTTGGAAAAACAGGCGCAAGTCGAGCAAGCACGGCAGAATCTGGAAGCGTTCAAGTTCGCCTACAGTTTACAAAAACAAGAACTATTGGCACAAATAGAGCAGGCACGAGGGGCGATAGACTCTAGCAAGGTTGCCTATGAATTAGAAAGCATTCGTTTAGAAAGTGCTGAAGAAAGAATTCCCCGTTACCAACAAGCTTATGAAGAGGGGGTTTTGTCCAAAGAACGCTTTTTAGAGGTTGAACAGTCAGCCAAAGAAGCCCAGAAAACTATCATCAGAACTGAATTAGAAATAAAACAAGCTCAGTCTCGTCTGAAAGAACAACAAGGTACTTATGAAAAGACGATTCATCAAGCATAGGCTGATATTAAACAAGCTCGCCTGCGCTTGCAAGAGCAAGAACGGAGTTATAAAACTTTAGTTCATTCGTAAGCGTTCAGGGGTGACAAAAAGTAAGCGTTCAGGGGGTAGAAGAGCCCTCGCCAAAAATGGTAGCGAGAATATGCGTGCGGTAAGGAACATGGAACAGCAGCGCCCAAACATGAGCGAGCAAGTCCCCTGGTCAGATTGGGAAGAAACTCCAGCCAGTGTCAAAAAACTGGTAGAGGGAATGGCGCAGCAAATTGAAAATTTAGAAAAACAACTCACAGATATATCGGCAGTTCAGCAACAGCTATTAGAAAAAACCCGACGGACATCAAAGAACTCATCATCGCCTCCTTCCTTTGACCCACCAGGGCTGGAAAAAAAACCACAGAAAAACAAAAGTAAGAGAAAACGAGGAGGTCAACCAGGTCATGATGGGCATAGTCGAGACTTGTATCCAATCGAGCGGTGTAACCAGATCATTGACCATCATCCAAGCAAATGCTCCTGTTGTGGGAAAAGACTAAGGGTCGAAGATCAAAACCCCTATCGCCACCAAATAGTAGAGATTCCACCGATTGAACCGATCGTGATCGAGCATCGTTTACACTCGTTGAAGTGTGGGCAATGTCAGAGATCAACCAGGGCTAAATTGCCAGAGGAGGTCAACAGGAGTGGATACGGAGTACGAGTAGTAGCAATGGTGGCACTACTGAGGGTCGTTTACCGCAATAGTCAACGCCAGGTGCAAAGTGCTCTAGCGATGCAGCGCGGTCTTGGGGGTTTCCCCCACTCGCTATTGCATCAAGACGCTGACTTGTTTGAGAAAACCATGTCATTAGGAACGGTAAACAAACTCCGGCAAGAAGCAAGCGATGCAGTGGCAAGCAGTGTTGAGGATGCCAAACTTTATGTCCAACACTCTTTGGTGGTAGGAGCAGCCCGTTTCGAGCTATAGCAGTCGCCATCATAGTTAGGACAAAGAAAACGAAAAGCCCTTCCACTTATCGTCCGATTTCTGTCATGCCTTTTCCTTACAGCGAAGACCTGCGCCAAAAAGTAATTCAGGCGATCGAACTC
>NZ_JAAHHU010000265.1:0-6593 GCF_010672095.1 Moorena sp. SIO3I6
AAATATAAATATCATCAATTTTCTGGGAAACATCTCCCCCAGTAATATAAACTTCCCCTTCTACCATTTCCCCAGGAGCTAGGGAATCAAAGTACAAACGTGTATCTACCTTTGCTGCTCCAATGCCCACCTGAGCTAATAGCTTTTTGAACATAGATTCTAGTTTTTTAGCTAACTTTGCTACTAGCTTAATCTATGATTCTGGAGTTTTAGGGAGTAGGGAGTAGGGAATCGGGAGTAGGGAGTCGGGAGTCGGGAATCGGGATTAGGGAGTAGGGAGTCGGGAGTAGCGAGTCGGGAGTCGGGAATATGGTATCAAAAATTATCACAATTCCTACACAGAAGCCTATACTGGATTTAACTCGATTTCTGTTTAAATTTCTTAACATTCCTAGATAAAAGTACAATCCTAAACATAAAAGTTCACAAACAAACTATTGACGTTTTGAATTACTTTATGCTACCGTTAGATGTAATCATATTTTCTTGGATATCCTAGTTTTTTCATCTTCTAGTCTTTAGCTTTTCCTTGAGGGGAAGGTTTTTACTAACTTTTTATTCCCCATTTTTTTTTGCTTTTTTTTAAGCTATCAGCTATCAGCTATCAGCTATCAGTTATCAGTTATCAGCTATCAGCTATCAGTTATCAGCTATCAGTTATCAGCTATCAGCTATCAGCTTTTCAATAAAAGAGATAAGCTTTGGCTGACGGCTGACAGCTTTTGGCTGACCGCTTTCTCCCCTACTCCCCATCTCCCTACTCCCCATCTCCCCATCTCCCCATCTCCCTACTCCCTACTCCCCATCTCCCCATCTCCCCATCTCCCTACTCCCTACTCCCCATCTCCCCATCTCCCCATCTCCCCATCTCCCCATCTCCCTATCTCCCTACTCCCTACTCCCTACTCCCTACTCCCTACTCCCTACTCCCTACTTCGGTACGGACCAAGAACGCACGTGACCTAAGGTAACTGGCACCAGATCAATCACATCAATGGTGAAGCGATAGATTTTCTTGGCTCTGCGACCATTTTCTGGGTCAAAGAACTTCAGTTTTACATCCCAACAGTTGCTATCATAACGACAGAAGGGACTCTTCTCTACTTCAATACTATGGAGTTCCATGCCTATAGCTACCGCTTCGGAAATACTTTCGGCGGCTTGGAAGGCATTAATTGCGGCATAGTTGATAGCGCGATCGCGGTCAGCTTGTCCTAAGTTCCGTAGGTCATAATAGACCCGATGTAGAAATGCCGTCAAAGACTTCCGGATTGCCGCTTCATCAGCATTCTGCTGTTCCTGACGAACGGCTTCGATGGCATTATCCACTAAGGTGTTGATTGTCCAGCCGTACATGCCCCGGGGACTATAAAGCTTCAACACCGGCAGCTCTTGTCCAGAAAACAGTTTGACAGTTTTCCGGCTCAACCGTCCCGCCATACTCACCCGTTCTATATACTCGTCATCGTTTTCTGGCAATGCCTCACTGGCCAGCATATCCTGCAAGGTGGCGTAGGTATCATCGGCAAATGCCCCCACCGGTTCCAGGGCATAAATGGGGGTCAGTTCTAGGTTCAACGTCCAAATTAAAGACTTCGCTTCATAGAGATTCTGACCCAGATAATCTCCCATTTGCCTGGCATCGTAGGGGTTGGGGGGAACCATTACCCCGTTGACCTCTACCGGTGGCATTAACTGCTTAAAAGAATCCCGCCTTGCTTCTGTTCCGAAATCATACCCCACCGTTCCCATCACATAGACCAGGTTTGACCCAGCACTCGGCACAATATTATTGGCTGCTGTAGTATTAGCAGTGATATTATCAGCAGTGATATTATTAGCGGTGATATTATTATCGCTAACCCCATCAGAAGATAAGGTTAATTGATTTTCTCTTCCTGTTTCCGTTAATTCTTCTCCACTATTCCCTATTCCCTGTTCCCTGTTCCCTTTATTCCCGATTCCCGATTCCCGATTCCCGATTCCCGATTCCCGATTCCCGATTCCCGATTCCCGATTCCCTTCCTTAGACGATATAAAAACAATCGTACTTTTATCCTCTGAGCCTTGACTAGTAATCTCTGACCCTTCACCTTTTGCTGCTAATTCTTGTCCGGTAATTAACTCAAAGGCACCGGCAATATTAACCTTGCCCAGCAAACAGCGTTCTGGTTCTTCTACTTCTTCTGGGTCGCAGGGAATGGCACTATTGGTAATAGCAGCACGAATGGCTTCCGCATCGGGAGCTGCCCCTTGTTGTAATTGCAAACTCATTAACAAGGCGGAAATTCCAGTAATTACTGGAGCCGCACAACTGGTTCCTTTTTTCCGCACTGCTTCATCGGTTCCCGGTTGTGCCCCCAGAATATTTTCTCCCGGAGCCAGCACCCCTTGTTTGGCATACTGGCCACCGAAGTTACTGAACTTGGCCGGTTGACCATTATCTTTGTAGGCTCCAACCGTTAGTACTCCCGGCAAAACTGCCGGAATACACCAACATTCCCCTTTATCATTACCACCAGGGGCAACCACCAGAACATTATTCTCCTGGGCTTGACGCACTGCTTTTTCCAACAGTTCATGGGCGACACCGGATTGGGTGGGGTGACAGGCGGCGCAGTGAATAATATTCGCTCCCAGTTCCAAAGCTTGATTAAAGGCATGAACTAGGTTCAGGGGGTTGATGAAGTTCTCCCCATCCCGAGCAATGGGGATATTAATGCCTCGGCAACCAGGGGCAATGCCTTCAACCGGAGAGCCTGGTTGTCCAAAAATGGTACTGGAAATATGGGTAGCATGGAAATTGCAGAAAATCCGATAACGAATCCGGTCGTCTGGAATAGCAGCTTCTAGTTTTTCTTTTTTGGTGTCGTCGTCAAAGTCATCTAACTGATTAATCTCTCGGAAGACTTTGATCAGATCGGGGTCAATTTCAAGTTCTTCTGACCAAAAGGGGGTAATTCGACTCAGCTTTGCCCCCTGGAAACAGGCTCGGTCTAAGTCTACTGAACCATCTAATACTGCGATCAGAAGGCGAGAATCACCGGTGGTGTGGGATTGGAGTTCCGTGAAGCCGGGGATGGTGGAGAGGTCGGGCATTTGTTTTTAAGGTTATGGATGGGGAGTGGGGAATTAAGAATTTAGAATTTAGAATTTAGAATTAAGAATTTAGAATTTAGAATTTAGAATTTAGAATTTAGAATTTAGAATTTAGAATTTAGAATTTAGAATTTAGAATTTAGAATTTAGAATTTAGAATTTAGAATTTAGAATTTAGAATTGGGAGTGGGGAGTCGGGAGTGGGGAGTCGGGAATCGGGAGGATGGGGAGAATTTTGGTGTTGCTGAATCAAGGGATCAATAGCAGTAGAGTGGGCAT
Source organism: Moorena sp. SIO3I6 (assembly GCF_010672095.1). Lineage (NCBI taxonomy): Bacteria > Bacillati > Cyanobacteriota > Cyanophyceae > Coleofasciculales > Coleofasciculaceae > Moorena > Moorena sp. SIO3I6. The sequence continues at coordinate 3,379 of NZ_JAAHHU010000265.1, forward strand.
CCTGCCCGCGACCAAGGATCAATAGCAGTAGAGTGGGCATCTTGCCCGCCCGACTATCTATTGTAACGGGCAAGATGCCCATTCCACAGCAAGATCACTATTTTACAGCAACGGGCAAGATGCCCATTCCACTAAGATTCCTATTTCACCAAGATGGCTATTCTACTATCAAGATGCCTATGCCATCAAGATGCCCGTTCCCGCCAAATATTACCATCAACTAGTCACACATTGACTATCTACTCCTCCCGATTCCCGATTCCCGATTCCCGATTCTAATTGGGTATTGGTGGGCATTGCTTATTTAATTGCTCGCCGTTCAATAAAGATCATTTTCAGCAATGCCCACCCTACAACTATCCCGATTCTTACCATCAAACCGTCAGACCTTGGGTGTTGGTGGGCATTGCCTATTTAATTGCTCGCCGTTCAATGCCTGATCTTTCGGAAGCAATGCCCAGCCTACAAGTATCCCGATTCTCCCGACTCCCGATTCCCGATTCTAATTGGGTATTGGTGGGCATTGCCTATTTAATTGCTCGCCGTTCAATGCCTGATCTTTCGGAAGCAATGCCCACCCTACAAGTATTCAAATTCTTAATTCTTAATTCTCAATTCTTAATTCTTCATTCTTAATTCTTAATTTCCGATTCCCCTATTTAAAACGAAAAACCCCAATAGCTGGGGTTTCTCTATCGGAATCACAACATTTGTCAAAAAAGTCTCACCAGGGCAAGCATCGAGCAAACACCCAGCCGTGCCAGGTAACCGAAGACCCCGAAGTAGCCAGGGTTTCCCGTAAATTTATAACGGCCAATCGACCGCCCAGCAATGAAAAAAAAGACTTTTGAGATAATTTGCATTAACTGTGATAGAGTGATTATTACTCGTCCCCTTCCCCCGCAAAAGGAAATGAAAAAGTGACCCCCGGTGGTGCACTTATGGAAGGGGTAACACCGTGGCTGGTGGTGCCTCCCATGCCCTCCGTCAGGGCTGTTTCTTCCAAGCCGGGGATGGGCTTAGCTGTGGTGGAACGTACGATGGGAGATTTTTGGCCAGGCAAGAGTTTTTTCTTTCCCATTTGCTTTTGCTCCTGTTAGATTTTGTTTGTTACAGGGTTTAGAATACCATTGGGTAAGGGCGGGGAGTCAAGGGGGGTTTACAATTGTTTACAGTGGGGAATTAAGAATTAAGAATTAAGAATTTAGAATTTAGAATTTAGAATTGGGAGTAGGGAGATGGGGAGATGGGGAGATGGGGAGATGGGGAGATGGGGAGAATTGTAACAGGAGCAATGGGCAAGATGCCTGTTCTACGAAACTAGTAGCAGCCGTTATAAAAAAGACTTTTGATGCAATTTGCCGCTTCTTTAGATCGACTGAGTCTTACTCCGCATCGTCTCCGGCAAAAGGAGGACAGGCATAACTATGTAGTGTTTGACACTGTTGGGCGGGTTGGAGCCCCTGGGCTTGCCCGTCCCATCCAGTCGTCAGCTCGGTTTCGGTCAAGCCGGGGATGGGCTTTGCGGTGGTGGAACGTAGGATGGGAGATTTTTGGCCAGGGAGTAATTTCTTTTTGCCCATTTTGTTTTGCTCCTCTTTATTTTTAGTTATTTCTAGTGGTTAGAATACCATTGGATAAGGGCGGAGAGTCAAGGGGAATGGGGAGTTGGGAATGTAGAATTAAGAATTAAGAATTAAGAATTGGGAATCGGGAGTAGGGAGTCGGGAATCGGGAATCAGGAGTCGGGAGGAGGAAGGGTGGGGAGTTGGGGTGATGGGGTGATGGGGTGATGGGGAGTATTGGAGTCAAGCAGCAACAGGCAAGGTGTTGGTGGGCATTGCTATTTAATTGCTCGTCGTTCAATAAAGATCATGTTCAGCAATGCCCACCCTACGAGTATTTATGCGATCGCTTAAAATCTCCCTATCTCCCTATCTCCCCATCTCCCTATCACCCTATTTCCCTACTCCCTACTCCCTCTTGTAAAACCCCTAACACAGTGCCTAGATCTCCTGATAATAAGGCGGATTTGGCTAGCCACAAACCAGGGAAAATTGTTGAAGTGAGAATGCCTGATTGATCAGGTTGCAAGGCAATATATTTCCCCTCTTGTAAACAGAACCAATCCAATTCTTGGTCATACACTCGCCAGACCAAATACTCCTGCACCTGATTACGGCGATAGACATTGAACTTTTGGTGTAGATCATACGACGCGCTACTGGCCGCAATTTCAACAATCAGTTCCGGTGCCCCTTCGACATAGTCGTCGTTGCTGATCGTAGATTGTCCATTTTCCTCGATGCGCAGCAGAGCATCGGGTTGGACTTCGTTGTCAGCATCTAGACCCACGGTAGAGTTATTCAAAACTTCTACACCAGTAGTAACCGCTTCGTAGGCAACCAGCCATCCCATAATGTGAGCATGGGGTTTACCGTGAGCTTTAGCATGAACAGCAGGAGTCATATACACACATCTTTCTATTAATTCAGCTTTTTTGATCTCGGGCATAGCGGCGTAGCGCTGCTCAAATTCAAAACGGGTGAGTGTGTCGCCGTTTTCTAGGGGGGGTATGGTTAAGGGTAGGGTAGAAATAGTCATAGAGCGGTTTGCAATGTAGTTAAGTACAAAGTTTTGGGTTTTTAGGGAGCAGGGAGCAGGGAGCAGGGAGCAGGTAAGAGGCAAGAGGCAAGAGGCAAAAGTGCGATCGCATAAGCTAGCTTGTAGGGTGGGCAAAAAAAGTTGGGTTCAAATCAGTATTCTAGATAATATAATTTTGCCCACCCTACTTGAATTCGTTTTTTTTTACACTCAATTTACTCTAAGTTTTAGCTTGTAGGGTGGGCAAAAAAAGTTGGGTTTAAATCAGTATTCGATACCATAAAACTTTGCCCACCCTACTTAAATTATGTGTACTGATAGCTGATAGCTCAGATTAAACGGATGCATTTCATATTTGCTGTTTTGGTGGTGCGTTACGGGACGGGCTGTTCCCCGGGCGTTGAGGCGCAAAATTAGGGTGAGCTCGTCCCTAACACACCCTACGCAGCTAATAACTGACCGCTGATTCCTTACAACTCTTCCTCTATAGGCTCGCCGTGATCAAAAATAATAATAAATTCAGCATCCGGCATCAACCGTTTCAAAGCCTTTAAATGGCCCTCGGCATCTGAACGCTTGCGGAAACGAGCAACAACGACCCGTTGCATCTT
>NZ_JAAHHU010000266.1:0-6583 GCF_010672095.1 Moorena sp. SIO3I6
CTCCCTAGAAAAGATTACCCAAAATCGCACAACCATTGCGATCGCTCATCGGTTGTCCACAGTCCGCAATGCCGATTGTATTTATGTAATCGAGCAAGGCAAATTAGTAGAACAAGGACGACATGAACAGTTGTTAGAGCAACAGGGAATTTATGCCATGCTGTGGCGGGTACAGTCTGGAGTTAAGTAATAGGAGTGTGGGAAGTGTGGGGAGGGTGGGGAGATGGGGAGATGGGGAGATTTTTATTAGACCTCTTGCAAAAATAAATATGAAATCAAAATCTATCCCTTTTGCATGCATGCCTTGTCAACACCCACGGTTTATGAGACTTATGCAAGAGGTCTTATCTAAAGGGGTTCAAAGGTCTGGCGATGGAGCTATTTGAGGAAAAGGTTTTAAATCCATTTTTCTAGTAGATTAAGAGCCCGTTGGCGTAAATCCTGACTATAGGGTCTGGTCATGATGGAATAAAATTGACAAGTCACTTTATTATAGGAAAGCTTGTCAATATATCAGCGCGCAGCGCTGTACTACAAACGACGAAGAGCGCCGATCATGAGATTCTTGCTCTGAGGCGCTCGAACATTTTATAAATCTACCTTCTGCCTTGGTGCTTTTTGCTATATGTATACCAATCTACCAAAATTATCATCCTTAGAGGAAGCTAGCAATTTAGTTAACCTCGATCGCTATCCCCTCGATCGACTATCCAGCGATCGCGGAAAAGTATTAATTGCAGATTGTCAAAGACAGCTTGATGATACGGGTTGTTGTCTCCTTCCAGAATTTATTAATTCTGAGGCATTAGAATTGTTCAAAAAAGAATCTGAGAAACTGTCAGTTCATGCTCATTACTCTAATATGCTCGCTAATGTCTACTTCAGTGAGGATGACGAATCTCTTCCCAAAGAGCATCCCAAACGTTTTTTCTTCAATCGCACTAGTGGTTTTGTTCGTGCCGATTCTTTTCCCACTGATTCGCTGATACTTCAGCTTTATAACTGGCCAGCTTTCGCACCATTTATTCAAGCTTGCCTGAAGGAAGAAAAACTATACAAATATGCCGACCCTCTTTCCTATATTGCCTTCAACGTGATTAAACCAGGACAGGAGTTTCCGTGGCACTTTGACAATAATCATGTTTCGGTAACGGTCATTACTCAAGCTCCAGAGAAAGGGGGGATATTTGAGTATTGTCATAATATCAGATCGAGCCATGATGAGAATCATGATGGTGTGATGAAGGTACTCAAAGGCGATCGCACTCCCGTCACCTCTTTGAATCTAAGACCAGGGGATCTGCAAATTTTCAAAGGTCGCTATTCCCTGCATCGCGTAACAAAAGTGGAGGGGTCTATTCCACGCTACACCGCAGTCTTTTCTTATACTAAAGATCCACAAATGTATAGCAAAGTATATCGCAGCCTCCAACTTTATGGTAAGGCACTACCAACTCATTATCAGTTGGATAAAACCGATATGAGAACGGATGGTTTAGAAGATTAAAAAGATGGCAAGCAAGACAAAAGATAATTGAGAAACTTAACAAATTAGACTGGCCTCAACTAGCGGCATAATTTCAACCAGAGACTCCTTGCTTCATTGATGGTGAGTTTGTTGATGCTGTAGATGGCTAAAAATTTGAAACCATCAATGAAGCAACTGGCGAAGTTACAGCGGTTCCCGCAGTTATGAAGTACATTGGATTATAGGGTCATATTTTGCCTTTTGATCTAACACAGACAAATCAATATCCATTGAGCTTTTTTGTATATCATTACTTTTGGTTGTTGAAAGAAATATTGACTGTTGCTCTCAAGTTCGGTAGTGAAAAGCTAATTTTGCCTGTAAGCCAATCAACTCTCTGGTGTGAACCAAATCAATTACCTACTTTCTCGCTTTTGAAAAAATACCATCCCAGTTCGCCAGCTTCAACAGCTCCAGCACTCTTGCCATAGGACACACTAAGTTCCGGATATTGCTCTCGAATTCTATCAGACTGAATCGCATAAGATTTCTGCATATGTTGGCTCAAATCTGTCGCTTCCAGCACCTTAAAACCTGCCGCACTCAGGTTATCTCGATAGGATTCAGGGGTAAAAAGATTATTAACAAGTAACCGCTCGTAGAGGTGCTTGCGAGTGGATTCACTAATATCCATGGTTGGGGTAGTTAAGTCATCAAAAACAAACCGTCCTTGGGGTTTTAAGACTCTGCTAATTTCCTTGAGTGCCAAACCTCGTTCTTCAATATGTAGGAGAGTTCCTTGACTCCAAGCATGGGTAAAGGATTCATCTGGGAAAGGCAAATCGAGGATTGATGCTTTCTCGAATGAAAGATTTAGTGAAGGATTATCCTTCGCTTTTATTTCGCAGTTGCGGATATGAGTGGCACTAAGATCGATTCCTACAACCTCACAACCCTTTTGCTGAGCGATCCAGACGGCAGCTTTACCGTTTCCACAACCTACTTCCAGTACCCGTGACTGAGCAGAAATTCCACTGTGTTCTAACATATATTCATTCCAGCGATCGCAGCCACGCAGAAAGTCTTCATAGGTGTGGACTTCATCTAAGTTGTCGAAATATCCCCAATGCTTGCTGCCATCTGGGTGCCAGGAAATCCGATAGCGATCATCTGAGTTATCGTAATAGCTTTGGGTATCAGCTTCTGTAAATTTTTTTGTCATCATAACCTCCTAGTCGTTTATAGTTGGATTTTGTTAAAACTCTTAGCTGCTTAACTTTTCACAGAGGAAGAACCACCAACCTACATCACCAGCTTCCACAGCAGCAGCACTTTCCTGATAAGACCTACTTAGTTTTGGATATTGCTGTTGAATGATTGCAGACCGAATTTGATAACATTTTTGCATATGTTGACTTAAGTCCATAGTCTCTAACAGCCTGAAACCTAAGTCGGTAAGATAGTTTTTGTAGAAGTCAGGGGTAAACATATCATTAACGATCAGCCGTTCGTATAGATGTTTTTGGGTAGAAATATTGATTTTTGATACTGGTGTTACTAGGTCATCAAAAGCAAAGATTCCCCCTATTTCCAGCACACGATAGATCTCTTGGAGTGCTAGCTGGCGTTGGTGAATATGGTAGAGAGTTGCTTGACTCCAGACATGGGTAAAGGAACTGTCATAAAAAGGTAGATCCGTTGCTGATGCTTTATGAAAGGATAAGCGTAAGGATGGATTTTTCTTGGCCTTTTCTGTGGCATTGTTGATGTGAGTAGTACTTAGATCTACCCCCACTACTTCACAACCCTTCTGCCGGGCAATCCTAATAGCCGCATTACCGTTTCCACTACCTATTTCTAGAACTCGGGAGTCAGCAGTAATTTGGCTTTGAGAGAGCATATATTGATCCCAGCGTTCACAAGCCTCGGCAAAATCCTCATAAGTACAGGAGTCATCTAAGTTATCGAAATATCCCCAATGCTTGCTGCCATCTGGATGCCAAGAAATACGGTAGCGCTCGTCCGAGTTATCATAATAGGCTTCAGTATCAGCTTCTGTAAATTGGTTTGCCACCATATGATCAACACCCTCTGTATACTAGTAGTTAACTCAAAACTTTGAGCGAACGAATACCTCAAGACGTTTCATGCCTTTTTCAATGGTTTCTGTATCTGTAGCGTAGGAAAGGCGGATATGATCGTCAGCTCCAAAAGCAATTCCTGGAATTGCTGCCACTTGCTGTGACTCTAACAGGCCATTGCAGAATTCTTCAGATTTTATCCCTAGTTGGCTGATGTTGGGAAACAGATAAAAAGCTCCATTTGGTTTGGGACAGGTTAAACCAGGAATCCTATCAAGGCACTCTAGCATAATCTGACGACGTTGGGCAAAGGTTTGTCGCATCTGTTCCACACAGTTTTGAGAACTAGATAAAGCCGCGATCGCTCCATACTGAGAGAAGGTACATACATTAGAGGTACTGTGGCTTTGAATCTTGCTCATAGCTTGGATTACTTCTTGGGAGCCAGCCAGGTAGCCAACCCGCCACCCCCCCATGGAGTAAGCCTTGGCAAAGCCATTACTAAGTAGAGTGCGGGAAAATATTTCCGGACTGACAGCGCCAATGCTCAAGTGTTGAGCACCATCATAGATAATATGTTCGTAAATCTCATCCGAGACTACTAGGATATCTTCTTCAACTACTACATCTGCCAAGGCTCGAATCTCGTCAGGGGTATAAACTATTCCTGTGGGATTTGAGGGGGAGTTGAGTACAAATAACCGTGTTTTAGAGGTTATTGCTTGACGAAGTTGAACAGGAGTAATTTTATAACTATTTTCCTCATTGGTGTGAACGATTATTGGTTTTCCTCCTGCTAACTTTACCATTTCCGGATAGCTAACCCAGTAGGGTGCAGGAATGATCACTTCATCTTCTGCTTCAATGAGGGCTTGCATCAGATTAAATAAAGAGTGCTTACCCCCATTCGTAACCAAGACATTTTCTGGAGAATAGCAGAGATTGTTATCAGTTTGTAACTTTTGGGCGATGGCTTCTCGCAACGCCCATTCTCCAGCTACTGTACTATAACGAGTTTTGCCTTCATCCAAAGCTTTCTTAGCAGCAGCGGTAATATGAGCTGGGGTAGGAAAATCCGGCTCACCTACACCGAAAATGCAGACATCAAGCCCCTCTGCTTTCATTGCCTTAGCTTTAGTTGTAATTGCCAATGTTAGCGAAGGACTGACTTGATTAACTCGTGCTGCTAGTTTCATTACTTATACATACTGAAGAAACTTGTTATTCTCATCAACTAGAATTTTTTTCGGTGGATTGATTTCGTCTGTTACGTCAAAGGCTAACAAAGTAATAAGGTCCCCTGGACTAACTAAACGGGCGGAGCCGCCATTCATGCAAATTACTCCTGAATCAGCTTCTCCTTCTAGGACATAAGTTTCTAGACGGTTGCCATTAGTATTGTCCACTACTAGTACTTTTTCTCCAGGTAGCAAATCTGCCTTTTCCATCAGGGTTCGATCCACCGTAATGCTCCCGACATAGTTGACGTTAGCCTCTGTTACTTGAGCCCTGTGAATTTTTGACTTTAACATAATTCGCATTGTTTTTTCCTCCTTTTAGTTATAGACAACATTTTTGTTTCAATTCTTCTAAGGTTTCCCTCGGAGAAAAACCAAAGCAAAACTCTTCACTATAAGCTGATTTACCATCAAACCAAACGCGATTAAGCCACCTTTTTGAGCCCTGAATAAAAGCAGTACGACCATGCAATATTCTGGAATTATCCATGATAATAATTTGCTGAGGCTGCAATTTAAACTGTAACATATTTTCTGGTCGATTAAAAAAATATTTTATTGTCTTAATTATTGGTAAATCTTCTGGTTTTACTGAAATTTTAACAGCATCATCCCATCTAAATCTGATGCGTGTTCTACTCTCATGCTCTTCAAAAATAGGTTTAGTAGATTGTCTATTTTCTCTCTGGACTGTTATGGCATCGGGTTGAAATAAATTCAGTAATCCACAGGGATTTGTACCAGTTAGATAATCATACAGTAATCTCCCATCTCCAATAGTCGTTAAACCACCACTTGCTACAGCAACTTCGCACTGGAGGGCTACTATTTTTGGTGGATCCACAGCAAAAGAACCATCTGTATGTAACGGTAGTTCTGTTGTCGTTGTATTGACATATCCAGGACTATTTTCCAGAGGGGTTACGGGTACAATTCCATGTTTATCTGAGTGTTCATGCTTGACTATCGAGCCAAAATATTGCGATAATTCTAATAAATTTTCCTTGTGCTGTGACGACCTTAGCTGAATAATAACATATCCAAACTGCTTAATAAGTTTGAACATTTTTTTGACGGTAGATGCGTTTAAGTCTTTTATGCTATAAGCTTCAAGTATATTGTGTTCAACATTTGATTTTGGAACGCACAATAAATACATTTTAGCTGCTTGCTCCTTATAGATTGTCATCTATCCTCTCGACAAAGGATATCACAATCTTGCCAATTTACCAATAACGCTCTTATCACTCTTGGAAAATTCGACGAAATTACGCTGTTTCAGCCGACGAAAACTCAAGCTTTAAACCCAGTCTGATGGAAGAGGGATAAGTAGTCGGAGCAAAGTTTTAGGCTCTGTATGAATTTTTGTAAACACACCATGAACACTTGTAGCAGAATGGGAGCAGGTCAATTTTGTAAGAACACTTGAACTACAAACCCTTGAACTATACTGTTTTCCGGGCTTGAGTAGCAGTTATCAGTCGTTTTAGTACATTTGTTATGCGAATTTCACATGCTCCCGGTGGGAAGTGTGGAGAGAGGGGGGAGAAAAAGAGCGTATTTTTATGATTATTTTAGCTAATTAATATTAGTGAAAAGGGAACAGGGAACAGGGAATAGGGAATAGGGAATAGAGAATAGGGAACAAAGAATAGACAATAGGGAAAAAATCCTGTGTACCTCATTACTATAAGAGCCGCTATATAACCTTGGCCTATTGGCCACGCTACGCGAACAACTTTCAACCTTGGCCTTTTGGCCACGCTACGCGAACAACTTGATAACCTACCCTACAA
>NZ_JAAHHU010000267.1:0-6574 GCF_010672095.1 Moorena sp. SIO3I6
GAAATTCAGTTCCTTTATTCCATCTCAATGCTCCTGTCGGTAATTGGGTTTTTCGTGACCCTTTTTTGTTAAAATTAGCAGCCTTTCTGAGATACTTTAAATAATTCCCTTTAAAACCGTGTCTGTCTGCATGATCTACAATACTATTGGCTAGGGTTGGATAGGTGGCTTTGTCCCAGGTTTGGATCAGAGTTTCGATTTCGGCAATCTCCTGCTCGGTGTATCCTGCAAATAATATCTGTTGATAGGGATCGCTTCTGTCAAGTTGATGGGGCTGATCAGGGTTATTGGGATTCATTTAAGCATAAATCGACTGTTTTGGCATTTAATCAACTTAACGATCATTTTACCAATGGGTTCGGTTGTCCGTTACACGGACGTTTTCGCACTCTACAAGTCCGGCGATACTCCCGCAGGGAGTGGCTGCCGCCAACCCACGACAAGATCGTGATCACACTACGTTCAGTAGACCGAAAACTTTTCTCCCAAAGGGTGATCGCACTTTGAGCGACTACCGCAAACCTTCCGGATAGTCAGGTAGGGTTAGGGTGGGCAAATTTTGAGAATTTGATCATGTCATCAGCTCTGATGCTAATTTGCCCACCCTACAAGATCACGCGATCGGTCTTGCTTGTCACCTCTTCAGCAGGTTAAGATTTTTTTGACTTGCTTTACAATTTTAACCGATAAATCAATTAACAACAGGGTAGACGGTAGTGGATTTGCTCACCTCAGGGGTAGGGTGGGCAAATTATTATAGTTTGGTAATTTAATTAAGAATCATGTCTATTTGCCCACCTTACAAGAACTCCCTGCTCCCTTCAAACAAGAAGCTTGTAGGTCACAACATTGATAAGTGATATCTTAAAGTGTTAGGCATTAGATAAAGATTTAGCTAGCAGGGGGACAACGAAGCTTGTAACATAGACAGGGCTTGTTCCCTAGCCCGCTTACCTTTTTTATAATGCTTGACCCAACGGCGGTTAATTTGCAAAAGTTCCTCTCTCTTAGTGCGCATTCCCTAGGTCGGGAAACCCGACCGGGGTCGCACCGCTACAATTTTTTCGGGTATTTGCCCTAAGTACAGCCAATGATACTGATGTTGACCAACATAAAAAGCAGACGGTGCGCTTTCCAATGGCCGGGGAACCCGGCCTTGGGTCGCACCGCTATGTCGGCGACCATATTTCGATTTTGTTTCTGGTCGTACAACATATTTCTGTATTCCCATTTTCTTGATTTCTCGTCCTTGAAGGATTGCACTAGTATAGGCAATTGCGATCACAATAATTAACTTGCTTAGAGATTATGCTCCCAGCTTGGAGCCTTCTAGACTGTAACCACCTGATTGAAAATATCGAAACATTTATTCAATCGCAAATCGCTTTTTGTAAGACACAATAGCGGTATTTAAATCCTCAAAGTTAGTCAGTATATACCACGGTTCTTTTGTCTTCACTCCTCGGTAATTTCGTTTCCATTTACAAGCTACATTAAACGTTCCAAATCCGTTGTTTTTCGTTACCTGAAGGTCATTGAGAAACAATTTCATCCCCGGCTTTAAACCATAGTCCCGCAACTCTTGATAAACCTCATTTTCTGGCCAAACTTTGGTGTCACATTTTTGCCGTAAACAAAAGTATACCTTGCGTTCAGCCAGCCAGTGACCTAGTTTGGTAGAGCAAAATTCTCGGTCTCCCAGCACCACGACATCATAGGCTGATAGTAACTCCATACTTTTGCTCAATACTGCTTTTTGTTCGGACAAATTACTATTTCCTTGTCTTGATGCAGTCGCTCATGGGGGAAACCCCCAAGACCGCGCTGCATCGCTTTTTATCTAATAATGTCCAGTAAATTGGCCAGGCTCGATGATCATAGACAACACTCACCATCAAGATATTAATCAGACTCCAAGAGACGAAACCTTGAAGAGTGGAGCCTTTCTAGTCGGCAGGTTATGCAGAAAAATTTTAAATCTTTTGTAATAAGGCTCCACTCTTCTACGGTAACTTCAAACTCGTTCTATCGATGACCAGATAAATCCTATCCTTAGGATTAAACATCTCCTCTAAAAGAGCGGTAACACAGGGAAACCAGATAGTTTCAATAGTAAAGTTTTTAAGTCTCAAAAATCGCATGACTTTCCGACGACGGCTCTCTAATAAAATAGGTAACGGCAGGGATTCGGCTAAGACTTCTAACTTAACCTCTTTGAGTAATTGTAAACTAATTACCATCAAGTCTAGTAATAGATATGCTGTGTGATGCAGCTGATTTGGGATAATTTTTTGGTATAGCGCACGCTATCATTTTGTTTAGATAGGTCAGGGCTATTACTTTTGACCTATCTTTTTTGATCTCTTTCTGCTGTATCGCTCACTACATAAGACTTTCATGCCTCGTTGTCCCCCTGTTAGAAGATTTAGTTAAGTATTTTATCATCAAGCCATTGCTCTATAGCTTTATAATTATTCTGTTTAACTCTGTATTCTTTATTTAAATTGTTCTTATAAAATTCAACCTGTTCTTTGTAATTGCGACTGTTGTATTTGTCAATTATAAGGGTATAATCATCCTTATTAATATCAGTATTTAAGCGTATCATTAATCCAGTTTCTTCTAGCCATGATTGCCGAGTACGCTGGTTTAATCTAAAAATAGCCTTATTAGGCTTTCCACCTTCTTTGATGTCTCTATTAAAATTATCTATGATCTCTTCTACCTTTTCTTGATATTTTTTAAAGATATTTTCTTGTTGTTCTAGCCACTCCTGTTCTGCTAATTTCTTAAAGTCTTCACTCTCTTTTGCTGCTTTAATTGCAGCTTCTACTTCATCATCACTCAAGGATTTGGTACTGCTGGGATCGTCAAAATTTATACTAGGATAAATAGATTCAGCGACATAGGGGATGTTGGCATGTCCAGTCCAATTTCCTTTCTTATCAAGGATGTGCCCGGCACTCTTCTGTGCTGTAATATCTACCAATGCATAATTTCCTGTACTGAGTTTTATGGCAACGTCAGGTCTAGTTCCTTTGAGAAGAGTAGTATTTTGAGTTTCAAATTCAGAACCCAAGGCTTTTATTCCTACATTTGCTTTTCCTTCAATCACGTAACCGGCTGCCGTCGAGGGATGAATAACTTTCTTTCCGTCCTCATATTCTTGCTTGCGCCTAAACTAAATTAGTTTCTGGGCTTCTGATGCACCATCATAATTACCTTTTATAAATTCATCAAACGCTTTTTCTACTTCATTATCTACTTGATCAGCTTTTTCTTTTCCTTCCTTTTCTTCAGGAGTGTAAGCTGATTCTGCTTTAGGATGTTGAGGCTTAAAAGTAATAATTTTTCGTTGTATTACACCCTGATTAAAGTCTTGGCTTTCTGTTTGTCGCTGTACTGTACTACCAATTTGCTGTACCACATGGGTTAACTCATGGGCAATCAATTCTTGCCCTCCTCGACTCCCAGGATTATATTCCCCCTGCCGAAAGAAAATATCTTTACCTGTAGTAAAAGCACGAGCCTGAATAGATTGATTCAACTGGTTAGATTGGGCATCAGCGTGAACCCTGACTCCACTAAAATCTGCTCCAAACGACTGTTCCATTGGTTTCCGGATACTTTCGGCGATGGGCATCCCCGACCCCTTTGCCTGTTGGATTGAGCTTTCCAACTCTGGGGTAGCTGCCATCCCACCTTCTACAGATTGAAGCTGCACCATTGGCTTCCTCATCAGTTCATCTTGCTGACCTTGAGCTTGAATCGACTCTGGTTGAGTGCTGTGACTAGTCACTGGTGTGTTGATCCGATCCACTACTTCCGATGCTACTCGGTCAGCTTCAAGCTCATACTTGTCCCCAGCTTCACCAATAGTCAGCTTCGCCTGTACTGGATTCCCCTGCTGCCAATGGCCCATTAACTCATGGGAAAGTCCCCGAAACCTTGGCATTCGCTGGATTGACTGCCCACTAACAGGGGAGACAGTACTCAGTAGAGGATCTTGGGTTCGATGAACTTGTCGAGATAAGTCTTGCTGGGATTTAATTAGATTACCCAGTGCTCGGTTGCCGATTATCCCTTGCAGTTCCTCGATTGGGTGGTATGTTGGCTTCCTACTTCCCGATACTATTGACTGATCTCGAGCTTGTGTCTGTCTGGTTTGGCTTTGTCGTAGATTACCCATGAGCTTGACTAAATCTTTAACAGTCACATCATCATGATATAGCCGAATGGCACTGGGGGTGTTCACCCCAAGACCGCGCTACATCCCTACCAATGTGGCAGAGCTTCCTTTGTTAACCCAAGCAACAACAGAGCAGATCGCATTCAGTAGGGTAGGGTGGGCAAATTATGATATTTTGGCAATTTCATCAGGAATCATGTCCATTTGCCCACCCTACAAGAGCTACAAGATCCGCGATCGCACTGCTCAACCTGGGCTGAGTTAGATCGCTAAAATCCAATTGCTTAGCAAATCAGTACTAAGGCTTGGGTGAAAAGGCTTATTTCAAATTATGTTTTACTTTTTTAATAAGTTTATCTGTGTCCGGTATATTTGGATCAACTCCTAAGGAACCTATAAGTGCCTCTGCGTATGCCCGGTCCAATGGGCTACCATTTATAGACTCTTCTACAATTTTTTTAGCAGCCCATAAACGTATATTCTCGTTCTTCTGCTCTATTGCCCTCTTTAGTTCTTTTTCATCAGGAGGCTGAGTAATCGACATATCTAAATGCTCCTTTATGATGTATTCAGCGAACTGCCGTTGACTTGAATCATTCCACATTGCTATTAGCTCTTTTTCAATATAACTAGGTTGCTTATGACGTATCCTCTTAAATATTCTGTACCCGAGAAGCCCCAAAGCGCCTAATCCAACAATCACACCAACTACACTTGCCCCTATGCCAGTAGCTGTAGCAGCTCCTAGTCCTGCAACTGTGAAACCGGCAGCTGTTAGTCCTGCTGCTCCTGCTCCCGTTGCAGATGAGCCTGATATCATATCGTTACTCGATCGAGCCACTTTACTGCCTGCTTTTTTATTTGTGTAAGCTGCAGTTGTAAAAGTTGATCCTTTGAGTTCTGTATATCTATCTTCAAGAGATTTGATTTGAGCTTTGCTTTTACGCGCATCTTTACGATTTTTGTATGCAACTAGGGTACCGAGCAGACCAAAACCAACACTAATTCCACCTAATGTGAAACTTGGTGTGGAACTGGCTAATGCTGCTGCCGGTCCTGTTATACCTTCTGAAGCTGCTTCTAGCAGACCTATACCACCTGAAGCTACACCAGTACCTGTCTGGGCAGTATCAGCAGCAGCAACAACATTTGATCCCGCTATCTTAGCAACTCCTTCTTTTAACTTCGTACTTTTTCCGGTTTCAGGTAGCTCTAGATCACTTTGTTTCTGTCTCTCAGGTAAGGTAACTATTCCCTCCATATAAATATGCAAACGATATAGCTTCTCTAAAGCTTTGGCTAATTGACCACTCTTGTGCAAACTATAGTTCTCCTCCTCGGCTTGTAATGAAACTAAATTCAATCCCTTTTCGAATACCTTCTTGACATCGGGTAACTGTTTCCTCGCGAACTCTTTCCACGATTTCATAGACCTGACCCGTGAAATTAGCATCATTGGAAGAATACCAAGTTCGTTGATTATCTTTTTTATCCGTTGCGTTTCATCAATTTCTCTTAGAGAATCAAACACTTCATTCAGAACATAAACTAAGTTATCCAAGTACTGATCGAAGGTTACAATCCCAACATCGTTTCTTATTGGATCCGTTGGTTTCATGCACTGAATCGATGAAGTTTGATGAGCCAAAGTCGACAACCTGTGCTGGGGATTAGTCTTTTTCAATGCCGGTTTGGGAACTTCTGCTTGTGTGACTGCTCGTCTTCCCATCAGGTCAGCTTCTTGTTCTAGGCTTTTCTCATCGTTGACCATGATACCCTTCGTTTGGGTGGTACCTTTGACCCGTCCCTGCATTTGCTGCACCACATGCCACGCCTCGTGGGGCAGATGTCGCTCCTGCCCCGGACCCACCTCGATCGTTTTCCCCTGGGTATAGGCTAGTGCCTGTATCTGCGCCGGTTTGGGGGAATTATAATTAACTCTGACATCATCCAGTGAATATCCTGACAGGTTTTCCACTCCTGCTTTGAGCTTATCTGGTAATCCGGTTTTATTCGGGATAGGTGCGTTAATCCGGTCTACATCTTCCGATGCTACTCGGTCAGCTTCAAGCTCATACTTATCCCCAGCTTCACCAATAGTCAGCTTCGCCTGCACTAAATTCCCCTGCTGCCAATTGCCCCTTAACTCATGGGAAAGTCCCCGAAACATTGGCATTCGCTGAATTGACTGCCCACTAACAGGGGAAACACTATTCAGCAGAGGATCTTGGGTTCGATGAACTTGTCCATACTTATTGGGCTGGGATTTAATTAACTGACCCAGTGCTTGGTTACCGATTATCCCTTGCAGTTCCTCGATTGGGTGGTATGTTGGCTTCCTACTTCCCGATACTATTGACTGATCTCGAGCTTGTGTCTGTCTGG
>NZ_JAAHHU010000268.1:0-4262 GCF_010672095.1 Moorena sp. SIO3I6
ACTATGACCCCGACAAGCGCAAGCTTTTATCAGCATTATGTCACGGAGCAATTTTCATTAGTGTCTCATTTATCTCCGTGTTAATTCCCCTGGCTATCTTGTTAATCTCCGATGATCAAGTAGTCAAAGATAATGCCAAAGAGTCCCTTAATTTTCACTTCAATGTCTGGCTATATGAGGTAATTTTTGGGACTTTGACTATTATCCTGATTGGTTGGCTTTTCCTGCCTCTGTTATTTATTTTAAGTTTGGTACTGCCGATTATGGCAATTCTCAAGATTCTTGGGGATCCCAATGTATCCTACCGCTACCCATTTATATTCCGTGTGATTTAAGCTAGCGCTAGGGTTTAACTCGAACCTGAGTTAACAGGGGGGAGCATGCCATGGTTGCAGAAAGAGTGTCACAGGAGGTCAGGAAGATTCGATCAGACCAGAGAATTTCATTCTTCCCCCTCTTCCCGCTCTTACCACCCCCCGGAAAAACCTGGGGGTCAGATGTAAAATGTAACGAAATGCAAAGTATAATTAAAAGAACACCCCTAAGCGAAAAATTTACAGTATTACTATCACATGCGAGTTGCGATCGCTGGAGCCGGACTAGCAGGGCTTTCCTGTGCTAAATATCTAACAGACGCTGGTCACACCCCGATTGTCCTAGAACGCCGAAATGTTTTAGGCGGTAAAGTGGCAGCCTGGAAAGATCAAGATGGGGACTGGTATGAAACTGGTCTCCATATATTTTTTGGTGCCTATCCCAATATGCTGCAGCTAATTAAAGAACTGGGTATTGAAGACCGGCTGCAGTGGAAAGAGCACACCATGATTTTTAATCAGCCAAATCAACCTGGAACTTACTCCCGGTTTGACTTCCCAGATATACCAGCTCCCCTCAATGGGATTGTGGCAATTCTGCGCAATAACGACATGCTGACCTGGCCCGAGAAGATTCGCTTTGGGATAGGGTTGATTCCGGCCATGCTTCAAGGGCAAAAGTATGTGGAAGCAATGGACAAATACTCCTTCTCGGAATGGTTGAAAAAACAGAACGTACCACCGCGAGTAGAGAAGGAAGTCTTCATCGCCATGTCTAAGGCACTAAACTTTATTGGGCCTGATGAAATTTCGTCCACTGTAATCCTAACTGCTCTTAACCGCTTCCTACAGGAAAAAAACGGTTCCAAGATGGCATTCTTGGATGGTTCTCCCACGGAGCGACTCTGTCAACCATTAGTTGATTATATCACACAGCGGGGTGGAGAAGTACGCTTGAATGCCCCAGTTAAAGAATTTTTACTCAATTCAGACAACACTGTCAGTGGGTTCTTGATCCGGGGATTGAATGGAGCACCCGATCAAGTTCTGACAGCGGATGCTTATGTATCAGCTATGCCGGTAGACCCTTTAAAGCTGATGATACCCAAACCTTGGGGTCAAATGAAATTTTTCCAACAGCTGGATGGGCTAGAGGGGGTACCGGTAATTAACCTGCATATGTGGTTTGACCGCAAACTGACGGATATTGACCATCTGTTATTTTCCCGATCACCCCTGCTTAGTGTCTATGCTGACATGAGCAATACCTGCAAAGAGTACGCTAATCCTGACCGCTCAATGTTGGAATTGGTCTTAGCACCTGCGTCATATTGGATTGGCAAATCCGATCTCGAAATTGTGAATGCCACCCTAGCAGAACTGGAGAAACTGTTCCCCAAGCATTTTGGTAGTGATAACTCAGCTCAACTGCTAAAATACCACGTGGTTAAGACTCCCCGTTCGGTATATAAGGCAACTCCAGGACGGCAGCAGCACCGTCCCTCCCAAGAAACACCCATTGCCAACTTCTTCCTAAGCGGGGATTACACTATGCAACGATACCTAGCAAGTATGGAAGGAGCCGTACTTTCTGGTAAGCTGACATCGCAGGCAATAAATAACAACAGCACTAGGCTTTCACAAACCAGCGCTCAACCACTAGCCGGCAATCAGAAAGCAGAGATTGACATCCCGTTAGTCTCTTCACCCATGCCAAGGGCGAGTACTGAGGGCTGAAGGATGAAAGTTGAAAGCTTCCAATCTCCAACGTTGCTAAGAATGCTCCAACTGCCCAAATCTCAGCCCATGAGAAACCTGGCCTCCCGGTCAAAATCCTACGAATTATGCCGCCAGATTACGGCGAAGTACTCTAAGACGTTTTATCTTGGCACCCTACTAATGCCAGAAGCCAAACGTCGAGCCATCTGGGCAATATACGTCTGGTGCAGACGAACTGATGAACTAGTTGATGGTCCCCAGGCGGCTTTAACCACCCCTGAAACCCTAGATCAGTGGGAAGAACATCTGGAATCTATATTTGCCGGACATCCCATCGATGACTATGATGTGGCTTTGGTCGATACCCTAGAACGGTTTCCAATAGATATTCAACCCTTTCGGGATATGATTGCAGGTCAGCAGATGGATCTCTACCGTAGTCGCTATGAAACCTTTGATGAACTTAATCTTTACTGTTATCGGGTGGCGGGTACGGTGGGGTTAATGTCTAGTGCTGTGCTGGGGGTTGACAACTCCACTAGTAAAGCACCCTGGGATCAGCAAACAAACTCCTATAATCCGGTGGGAGAAGCGATCGCATTAGGTATTGCCAATCAGCTAACTAACATCCTCCGAGATATTGGAGAGGATGCTAGACGAGGTCGTATTTACATACCCTTAGAAGATTTGCAACGGTTTAATTACACTGAGGATGATTTGTTCAAAGGTGTGGTTGATGACCGTTGGCAGGAACTAATGCGTTTCCAAATTCAACGGGCAAGGGATTACTATACCAAAGCAGAAAGAGGTATTAGAGCCCTAAGCCGTGATGCCCGTTGGCCGGTTTGGTCTGCGTTGATGCTCTATCAGAAAATTCTTAATGTGATTGAACACAACCATTACGATGTATTTAGCCAAAGAGCCTATGTACCCAAACTCCGTAAGATGTTATCCTTACCGGTAGCCTGGCTGAGGGCACAAGTTCTATAGCATGCGCCATGGCAAATCCTTAATGGAAAATCTGTCAAGAAATCCCCATCCTACATATCGATGGGTTTTTTTTTACCGTTGATCAAGGGCAGCAAAAGAGTGGGATACAACAGGAAAATACTATCAATTCTATTTAATGGTGCTACAAATGCTTGGGATTGGAAAAGGAGAAGGTGGAAGGGGGAACATCAAAGGGCAAGGGGTAAAGGAAGATATTTATTACCCTTTAAGATTTACTGAAACTCTTCCTATTGGCAGCAAACATTTATAGAGGTTTCTAATTAGCGCGGGTTACAAAGCGCTATAAGTCTCTTAACTCAGATGTACTTCAGCCGTTGAAGTGCTATATACAATTTCTGAACTATGGTCGATTACACGAGCTTAAAACTGAAGGCTGAGGATGGATAAAGGTATCGATACGTCGTATAATCAGCAAGTCCAACCACTTTTGTCATATAGTAAGGAGATGTTCATGTTTGAACTGGATGTTGTTTATTTGGAATCCGAATACGCCCACAAGAGTCCTCAGGAAATCCTGAAACTGGCTCTTGACAAATTTGACAACATCGCGATCTCTTTCAGTGGTGCGGAGGATGTAGTTCTTGTGGATATGGCATCCAAGATTAAGCCAGATGTGAACGTGTTCTCCCTCGACACGGGTCGCTTGCACTCCGAGACTTACCAACTACTTGAGAAGGTAAGACAGCACTATGGAATTCCACTGGAGGTGATTTTCCCGGAAACGGATGCAGTGGAAGCACTGGTTAAACAAAAGGGGTTGTTCAGTTTCTACCAGGATGGTCACAAAGAGTGCTGTGGTATTCGCAAAGTGGCTCCCTTGCGTCGCCAACTGGCTAAGCTAGATGCTTGGATTACGGGTCAGCGAAAGGATCAGAGTCCTAGTACTCGCGCTAATATCCCTGTTGTCCAGGTAGACAAGGCGTTCTCGACCCAAGAACGAACCCTGATTAAATTTAACCCCCTAGCTAACTGGAGTTCTGAACAGGTGTGGAAATACATCCGCACTAATGATGTGCCTTACAATCAATTGCACGCTAAAGGTTTCGTTAGCATTGGCTGCGAACCCTGTACTCGCCCAACTCTCCCCAATCAGCATGAACGGGAAGGTCGCTGGTGGTGGGAAGGGCAGAAAGAAAAAGAGTGTGGCTTACACAACACTACAGAACAGGTAATGACGAAGAAGGAACACCAAACAGTAAGGGTTTGAGCAACCCTCAC
>NZ_JAAHHU010000268.1:4806-6561 GCF_010672095.1 Moorena sp. SIO3I6
ATGTTAGCGTAGCTCGACGAAGTCCGGTGATGGAAATATATCGGTTCTCGATTGGTTCTCGGTTAATTCCCAAAGCGGGATACTATAGTCGCAGCTCGCTGACAATTCAACCAAAAAAGACCATTTAAACAAACAACTAGGAGTTGATGATGAAAAAAGTTGTAGTTTTAGGCGGTGACGGATTTTGTGGTTGGCCCACAGCTCTCCATCTATCTGATAGTGGTCATGACATTGTAATTGTTGATAACTTGTCACGACGCAACATTGATAATGAGTTGGAAGTGAGTTCCTTAACACCTTACCAGCCGATGTCCACTCGTCTGAAGACATGGCGTGAGGTTTCTGGCAAACAAATCCAGTTCTATAACTTCAATGTAGCGAAAGACTATGATCGCTTACTCAATCTATTCCTGACCTATCAACCGGATGTGGTGATTCATTTTGCCGAACAGCGGGCTGCACCTTACTCGATGAAGTCATCTAGCCATAAGCGCTACACGGTAGATAATAACTTGAATGCGACCAATAATCTGCTAGCTGCGATTGTGGAATCGGGTTTGGATATACATGTGGTTCATTTAGGAACCATGGGAGTCTATGGTTATGGTACTGCTGGGATGAAGATTCCGGAAGGGTATTTAGATATCCAGGTGACTACGGATGAGGGGAAAATGGTACAGCAGCAAATCTTGTACCCAGCCAATCCGGGCAGTATCTATCACATGACCAAAACTCAGGATCAGCTGTTTTTCTATTACTACAACAAGAATGATCGGGTGCGGATCACTGACCTGCATCAGGGGATTGTTTGGGGAACTCAGACCAAGCAGACAAAGCTGGATGAACGGTTAATTAATCGCTTTGATTATGATGGAGACTATGGTACAGTTCTAAATCGGTTCCTGATGCAGTCAGCAATTGGTCATCCGTTGACGGTACATGGCACAGGGGGTCAAACCAGGGCATTTATCCATATTCAAGATACGGTGCGGTGTATAGAGTTAGCGATCGCAAATCCTCCGGCTTCTGGGGACAGGGTGAAAATCTTGAATCAGATGACCGAAACCCATCGGGTGCGGGATTTGGCCCAGATTGTGTCTGATATCACTGGAGCGGAAATTGCCTATCTAGAGAACCCTAGAAACGAATCAGCAGAAAATGAACTGGCTGTGGAGAATAAATGTTTCTTGGAAATGGGTCTGAAACCAACCACCTTGGTTAAAGGTCTGATGCAAGAGGTAATCGAGATTGCTGCTAAATATGTCGATCGTTGCGATCGCTCGAAGATTATCTGTACATCACTGTGGCGGCAGAAGGGCAATGGGGTGAGTATGGCTGACGAAACTTCTGCTCAAACCACATCCGACAAAACGGCGGTGGGTGTAGGTGCCAGTTAAAAATTAGGTAGCGCGCAGGTGGGAGCATATTTTACCTTGAGCGGTCAGCTTTTTATGGTCAGTCTGGTTCTGTTGGCCTTGCAACTAATAGCTGATCACAAGGACAGCATGGGCGTAGCACCATTACTGACTGCTCAAAGTATCTGAAACTCTGGCAATCTTAATAAGTTCATCAGTAGTGAAACTTCTTGCTACCCTAAAACTAGTTGATCCGATTGTCTGTTATGTATCAAACTGACCCCCCTCGTCCGGCCAAGGAAACCCTACCGACGATGTATGATCTCCCTAGTGAAGATCCAGAGGAACCAGGTTTGCCAGACGAGTTTCATGATTTTCAACCTCAGCTATTACGGGAGAC
>NZ_JAAHHU010000269.1:0-6483 GCF_010672095.1 Moorena sp. SIO3I6
AAATTGGGGTCGTGCTTTTCCTAAGAAGTGGTTTTGGCTCAATTGCAACAGTTTTACCGATCAACCAGACCTGGCTCTGACTGCTGGTGGTGGTAGACGGGAAGTAGTGGGGTTGGCAGAAGCTGCTGCTTTGATTGGCATTCACTACGAAGGTAAATTTTATGAATTCGTGCCCTGGAATTCAGAAGTAAGCTGGCAGATTGAGCCTTGGGGAAATTGGCAGATGCAAGGGCGCAATGGTGAGTATGAAGTAGAGTTAACTGGTACAACTGACTATCCTGGTACACCTCTACTAGCTCCGACGGAACAGGGATTAAATTTGATTTGCCGAGATACTATGCAAGGTAACCTGAAGTTGGAACTTAAACAACGACGTGGGGATAACGTTGAACCGATTTTGATAGCTGAAAGTAAGTTATGTGGATTAGAAGTTGGTGGTATTCCTTGGCAAAAACCCTGGAATTCTTCTGCTAAATTGCCTTGGGTTTTGTGATATAGCGCTATGGGCCAGGCAAGAGAGAAAAGGCAAAAGGCAAAGGTGCGCTTTCCGGATTAAGAATTAAATTCGCCACGGGTCGCACCTAAAAGTTGATTACCACAGCTTTTCAGCTTTTATCATCGTTGACTTTTATGTTATTAAATAGGAATTATTGAGAATAACTAGACAGCTTGATTAGTCATCAGACTTATATTTGATCTTCATGACATAATTTATTTTCCCTTTGCTTCCGAATGTCACATCGACACCTTGTATACCATCTACATTAATTCCCGCAGCAGCATCACGGCTCATCTCAATTTCCATTTCATCAACGTTTTGCTTGCGTCCCTCCTCAATGATTGACCTAATGATTTCACTATCATTTTGAATAATTTCATTATCATTTTTAAAAATATTACCTGGTGACTTGACTAAATCTACTACATATTTAACAAGTCCCAATGCAGCTTGGTAAGTGGAAAATGGAAGAATAAAAATTTTCCAGTTAAATTCAGCTTCAAGCTTCTTTGTTTCTGTGTTATAAAGTATTTTCATAACATCATTTATTGATTTTTTAACAGCACTTTCGCCAATCTAGGATATTAAAAATTACAATTAGTCCGTTATGATACTTAGTATTACCCCAAATACAGTATCCCAAAAGCACATTTTTTAGGGGAAATTACTTAATGCTTATCAGTTTGCTTATCAGCCTTAGTAATACTATATAGCAATTCTCAATCATTTGTCAAATATGCAAAATATAAAATAGTTGCTGGTATTGGTTTATAGCGATATTTTTTTGCTATTTTACGAATCATTTAGGACTTCTATATCAACCCAAAGAGCGCAGAAAATTCCCTAATCCTACACCAATAAACGTAGCAACAGCATAACCCAGAGTACCGCAGAGAATCGCTGGAGTAACTAGCTTATCCCACTGCCGTGCTGTCGCCATAGCCGCTGCTGTAGTTGGCCCACCCATATTAGCATTCGACGCAATCACCAATTCAGCTAAATCCAAACCCAGCAATCGCCCAACTCCCAGTAACACTAACAAATGGATGGCGAGAATTAATCCAGCAAAGATAAACAGAACTGATCCCACTCGTAGCACTATTTCCACATTAGCGCTGGCTCCAATTACAGCAAAAAATACCTGCATCAGCAGATAGCCAATTTTTTCTGCAGCCGTTATCCTACTTAAATAACTTGGGAATACTGTCGCTAGCATCACAATTAAAACCGTTACCACCAGAATTCCCCCTTTGTTGAAGCCCAACCAGCTAGCGAGACCATAACCTACAGCACAAGCAATCATACTAATAGCTAATGCCAAACTGATCTTGAAAACAGATAGTTGTTGTCGAGACTGGGAATCAAAGATACTAAACTGACTAGAATGAGTATTTTCATGGGAGCGCTGGTTAGGAAAAATTCCCCGTAGCCACTTAATGGAAGGTAAAGAAAACAGCACTAAAAAGTACAAGGTCATCACTAAATTATCTGCTGCTACCCCAGCACTGAGTAAATCTCCTGCTCGTAACCCAGTGCTTTCAGCGGTTGCCGCAAAATTAACTGAACCACCAATATAAGTAGCACAAAAAATTGCTGCCAACTTCCAACCTTCTTCTCCTAAAGGAATCAGATAGTAAGCTACTACTGTGCCTAAAATTGTTCCCACTGCACCAATTCCATAGGCAATTAAAGTAGGTCCAGCCTCTCGCACAATCCTAAACAAGTCAGCTTGGAATAGTAGTAAAGGAATAGCTAATGGAACTAAGTAAGACCAGACCACCCCATAGGCGGGAGCATCCGGTGGGATAATCCTAAGATTAGATAGGATAAACGTTACCAAAATGGTGACAACAGCCCCAGATAGTTTAGCTCCCCAAGGAGTCCGTTCTGCCCAGAATCCAATCGTTGCTGCTGACAGCAACACAGCCCAAAGAGCGAAATCTTGATTAGGATTGATTAGAGAGGTTGCCATGATAGCTATGAGAACCGCTATATATAAATAGGTTATGAATAATAGTGCTAATTTATCACAACATTAAACACTCTTTGGAGCTCTTTCCTACTCCCTATTCCCTGCTCCCTGCTCCCTATTCCCTAACTAGTCAATAATTGATATAATTTATTAATAGTTGATGAATCTTATAGTCAATATAGGTCAACAAATAGCAAAATTTTTCTCCCCTGAGGTTTGGTTACTTAAGGGTTTGAGTAACGATTGAGCCCAGCAAGCCTAGGTAGATCAGCTGATCAGGTGACAATAAGGCTGAAAAGTAGACAGGGGTTAAGTGATGGGTGTTCGGTGCTCGGGACTCTACCCTAAAGAAAGTGAGCTCAACCCAGAGCAAGTCGCCCTCAACAATCAGGCTGAAAACCTGATTAAATCGTTTCTAGCAACAGATGATTACTCGTAATTTTACCCTCAGCTTTAAATCATAATCTTTAATTGTATCATAAACAGAGTCCAGTGGTGACCCTCTGAGGTGTATCAGTTTAAATTGTCAAGGTATCTTCATCTTATCTTTATAAAATTTTTATATTATCTTCATAGTTGAGGGTTGAGTTTTATTAAAAATCTTGATAGATTAAAATCGGCGTTAATTGATAAAAACTATTAATAAGGAGGCATTCGAGATTTAGAGCAGTTCAACCAATGCCTACATTTTTTTCTCGTCCGCTATTTGGTAGTAAGCATTCAGGCGTTGGCCAAAAGCCAAAAGCCAAGGCCACGCTACTTGAGGTGCTTTGTGGCACAGCCTTCGACGCTGTGACGATGTAACTCAGATTAAACGAATGCTTACCCATTTTATTCAAAAGCACAATCTATACCACCATCTGTAGCAGATTAGCTCAATGCTTACCCTAACCCAATAATGCTATACCCGATTTATTGAGCTGCTTCACATTCCTGAATTCAATTCAATTTTGGGGCTTTTAACATTGGGTTTTATCAGAGCATATTCGGTTTTAAAATGCAAATTTTTTAAACTAATAATAAGTTCAAAAGAAGGAGTTAAAAATGTTTACTCAGAAATCCTTCGTAAGTTTGAGTTTAGCAACTACTAAATACTGACTACTAACTCCTTCTGCCGAAAGCAGATCATTTGATTCTAGGAGGTTTAAACTTATGTCTTGCTATTTAAAGACAGCCGTTATCACCCTAAGTACAGCATTAAGCATCGTTATCCCTACCGTAGCTGAGGCAATTACCTTTGGATTTGATTGGACAGGTCAAATTGCTGGCTTTAGCGTTACCGGTTTATTTAGCTATGACGAAACGCAAAGTTATACCGATGGAATCGTCAGGACCAGTGACTTAGATTCTCTGATTGTCTCATTTTTTGATCCTCAAGGCAATTTTTTGAGAACCTATACCGATAATCATTTCGATGCAGGGGTTAACTTCAATTTTGATACTCAAACAAAGCAAATACTCCAATCGGGGACTTACTTTGACCCAGATGGAATCAACATTGGAGATGGCTCCAGAAGCGATGGTTTAACCTTCTGGTCAAAACCACCGCAAAGTAGTACGCCTCACGTCCATGTAGATGATTGGTTGGATGAGTTTGGTTTTCCTATCGGTTTTAGTAGCCATGAAGATGTTGCGTTTCCGACTCGAACCACCCAGGAACTGATTGAGACGGGCAAGGTTGGTGACACCTATATTGATCGACTAACTGAGTTAGAAACAAAAGGACAATTTGCCAAAGTTTCCACGGTTCCTGAACCAACAACATTGATAGGAGTGTTGGGTCTGGGAGGGTGGCTTTTCACTTCAAGTTTACAGCGTCGGAAACAATAGCAGATTTTCCAGCAATTTTATGTCTAAAGGAAAGATTTTTCCATGACAAAAACCCTTATACCCATATGATGCGATCGCGGTAGTGAGAAATCTACAAATCCAGGCACGGGGTGCTTCCCTCTTAGCTGGAAAAGAGGTGAAATTTTTGGTGTTTTTTTTCTTGTACTAGGAGAATAACAATGACAATCAAGACTTTAACTAAAGTAGCAACAGCGATCGTTGGCGGTAGCTTAAGCTTAGGGGTAGTCGGAATCAACTTCGTTGAAGCAGCAACTGTCAAATATAATTTCACAGTGAATCTGGAAAAGAGCTTTTTCCTGACTGGCTCTTCTGAACTCGATATTGCCCCCAATCCTGATTATTACAACGGTGAGTTTACCTTTGACGATTCAAGTTTGACTAAGGTGGGAGCTGAGAGTTTAGGAGTTGACGATGGTTTGTCAATTACCCTATTTAGTGATCCTCGAATAAATGAAGAGGACGACGAGCGTTTCCCAGACTTCCCAACTGTCAATTTCCTAAACGGAGAATTACTGGGGTTAGATTACGATGTAGTTTATCATCCTTTTACCGCCGTTGGTGAATTCTCTGGAGATTTTTTCCGTTTTTCTAATGGTGATTTCACTGACGGTTTCGATCCTACCTTCTATACTCCAGAAGACGAGCCGCGCCAGCCTATTCTCGGAAGTGGAACTGTCACCTATACACTTGTTCCTGAACCAACAACATTGATGGGAATGTTGGGTCTAGGAGGGTGGCTTTTTGCCTCAACCTTAAAACGTCGGAAACAATCATAGATTGTAAGCTATCAGCTATCAGCCGTCAGCCCGCATAAGCTGTTCGCGTAGCGTGCGCGTAGCGCATAAGCTGACGGCTGATAGCTTACATCACTCAAACTGCCAAATTTTAATAGTATTATCTTGAGAACTACTAGCAATGGTAGCACCATCATGGCTAATAGCAACGGTAGTGACAGCGCTTAAATGATCCGTGAGAGTATAGAGCAATTCACCACTACCAGGATGCCAGATTTTGACAGTCTTATCGGCGCTACCACTGATTAAGGTATTCCCTTGAGGGCTAATGGCAATAGATTTAACAGCATTCCCATGTCCGGTGAGAGTAAGCAACGGTTTTTTTGGTATTTGTAAATACCGATCCCTCTTCAGCAACCAAATCTTAATGGTTTTATCAGCACTGCCACTAATTAAAATTTGACCACTAGGGCTAAAGGTGAGTGACTCTACCGATGCCGAATGTCCAGTAATCGTTGCGGCAAGCTTACCAGTTACTAAATTCCAAAGCTTAATGGTTTTGTCAGCACTACCACTAGCTAGCAGTTGTCCATCTTTACTAATAGCTACTGTATTAACGGTTCCTAAATGGCCAAACAAAGTTGTCTGTAATGATGCCTTCTTCAGCATCCAAAGCTTAATAGTCTGATCCGCACTACCACTAGCTATAAGTTGCCCATTGTGACTAATTGCCAGACACTTTACCCAAGCAGAATGTCCACAAAGGGTATGGATTAAATTTCCCGTATACCCATGCCATAGTTTAATGGTATGATCCCAACTGCTACTAGCGATAATTTCTCCATCTGGACTAAACCCAACCGCCTCAATCACATTTAAATGTCCTGAAAGTTTGGCTACCACTGTTTTAGCTTGCCAGTTAAAGATCGTGATAGTTTTATCTGTACTACCACTAACTATAGTTTGTCCATTCGGGCTAAAGGCGATAGAATTAATTCCACTCGACTCTTCAGAAAAGGTATGTACACATTTCCAAGTAGGAGTCTCAAACTTAGGGGTAACTGTTGTAGATAAAGACGTTACTGGTATAGCAGCGAAATCCTCTGGTAAACCAAGTGCTGCTAGGACTTGAATGGCTGATTGGTAGCGTTGGTCTGGTAAATTTTCTACCATTTTGTTCAGGATGCGAATAAGCTGCTCACTGACAGGTTGCCTGAGGTAATCGACCCAAACCCACTTCCCTTCTAGACTATTAAACATATCAAAGGGGTGAACATTGGTAAGTAGATGAATACAGGTAACCCCTAAACTGTACAAATCGCTGGTTGCGATCGCTTTTCCCATCAACTGTTCCGAAGCCGTGTAAGCCGCAGAGCCAATCATAGTTCCCGTTCGTGCTAGCACAGTTTTTGTAGTCAGCTTAGCAG